>NZ_LIRE01000355.1 GCF_001402795.1 Pseudanabaena sp. 'Roaring Creek' | reverse complement strand
GCCACCAGTTTTGTTAGGACAAAATCAAAACCCCAAAGAGAGTTGCCGCGCTCCGCGCGGTAACATCTCTTTGGGGTTTTATGTCCTGATCCAGTTGGCGGCAGCTATAATTCCCTTAATTTATCAGCTAGACTTGCATTAAGTAATACTAATTCACGAAAGTGTGACAACACTTTTGTGGATTAAAAACCAAACCCAGTAAGGTTTTGAGATTCCCAAAATGGCGTTGCCATTTTGGGAATTGGTATAAAAGGTTTGTAGGCATTTTCACAAAAATTCTAGATCCCCAAGTAAGTAGTTCCGCATAATTAAAAACCAAAAAAGCATACCGCCCACGTAGCGGGCGGTATGCTTTTTTGGTTTTAAGGCTACTTAATTGTCCTGATATGGGTTAGAGCATCAAAATACCATCAAAATACTGTCAAAATACCGTCAAAATATATTAGGGATCGCGATATTGCTTACTCTTTAGGCGAAACATTTGTGTCATAGTTTTCTAACTACTTTAAGGTAAGTAACTATGAGTGGGAGAGTCCTCGGGACAACCAAAATTTTAGGTGTGATGGGTTTTCCTGTCAGTCACAGTCTTTCACCTGTGATGCATAATGCGGCGATCGCGGCGATGGCGATGGACTATGTCTATCTACCATTTCCAATCCCTGTAGATGATTTGCCAACTGCGATCGCAGGGATCAAGAAGATTCAATCGGTACAAGGATTTAATCTAACGATTCCCCATAAAATCGAAATACTCCCCCTATTAGACGAAATTACCCCCATTGCCCAATCTGTCGGCGCAGTTAATACGGTTAAACGAATTGGCGATCGCTGGTTTGGCACAAACACCGATGTGGCAGGTTTTTTAGAGCCCCTCAAGCAACTTGATTGTGATTGGAAAAATATGCCAGCCGTAGTTCTAGGCAGTGGAGGAGCTGCAAAGGCTGTAGTTGCGGCTTGTCTAGATCTAGGTTGTCCCGTAATTCACGTAGTAGGGCGCGACCCCAAAAAAATTAAGAAGTTCCACGGGGCAATGACCAGCCAGTTGCAAGATTACAACCTGCGCGTCCATCCTTGGACATCCATTCCCTCTTTACTAGAAGTGGCGGGGATCGTGATCAATGCCACCCCAATCGGTATGGCAAACGATCCACAAACCCCAATTAACGAAGCTGAAATGGCACTCCTAAGCGATCGGGCGATCGTCTATGACCTGATTTATACTCCTCGACCCACCAAATTTTTACAAATTGCTGCCGCAAGAGGGCTAAAGGCAATTGATGGGTTGGAGATGCTCATCTATCAGGGGGCGATCGCTCTGGAATTTTGGCTAGAGGAAGAAGTACCGATCGACATCATGCGACAGGCGCTCATTCAACATTTAGGTTGATTTTTCTAGATTACTTCCTGCAAGCTTTCGGCGTGATATTGAGCCATGTCAAACCCCATATTTTCTAACAAGGACTTTGTGCTTTGTATAAAGCTATCGGAGCCGCACACAAAGGCTGGGCGATCGCGCCAATCGGGCGCGATCATCGTGAGCATTTCAGATGTAAGTTTGCCGCGTAATCCGAGCCAAGCTGATCGGGATTTCAGGTGAGTTATGTTGATGGCTAGGTGAAACTTTGGCGATCGCGTTGCCATGATTTCTAATTCTTGGCGAAAGATAATTTCCTGTGGACTGCGGGCACAGTGCAAGAAGGTAATATCGCAATCAGAATGGGTGTCATAAAGCCAACGGGATATCGATAGCATGGGAGCGCTTCCAATGCCATTCGATAGCAGTAATAATTTTTGGGAGGGATTGTCCGTACAGTTAAAACCACCCAAAAATCCATGAGAGCGAATCCGACTACCCACCGTCAGATTGTAATGTAGCCAATTGGAAATCAATCCCTCAGACATCGTTGCTTCTGTAGCCTGATTATTAGTGGTAAGAGGGCGCTTAACAGTAATTTCGAGGGCATAGGGACGGGATGGGGAGGAAGCTATCGGGTAGGAACACTGGAGTTCCACTCCATTTATTTCTAACGATAGATTGAGAAACTGTCCCGATTGATATCGAAATAGTCGAATTGGATTGGCGACAAAGGAGAAGGTTTTCACATCTTCGGTTTCGTCAACAATTCTGGTGCATTCAAGGGCGATCGAACCCTCAGTCCAATATTCAATCGGCTGCAACTCATGCTGATGCTCGACCGCTACAGGGCGATCGCTGGACTTCTGAATTGTTACAATGGGCTGCTCTAAGTGGGAAACCGATGGCTCAGTCGGATCTTCTTCCTCTTCTAAGATTCTTATGGGTCGAGTAGGAAGCTTAATTTCCTCAATTAAGATGGCAAAGTCACCTAATTGAATCGTATCGTTCACAGAAAGGCGAAATGGTCGAAATTGTGTAAGTACGAGGTTATTAATTTGGGAACCATTAGTACTTCCCAAATCAAGGTAATGATATTGTTCGTCTTCAAAGAAGATCTTACCGTGGTGTCTGCTCACGGTGCTGTTATCAAGAAAAACATCGCATTGAGGTGCGCGACCAAAGAGAAAATCATTTTTTTGGCTTTTTTCTATGGATAATTCAATCGGTTTCAGTTCTTGGGGAATTTGAATATTAAAAATTCTCAGTTTAATCATAGAAGCACCTTAAATTTTTAAGTGGTTTTAGACATTTTTAGGCAATTTTCAAGCAGTCATTAAACTCTTGAGCGATTACAAAATATTCTTAGGAAGGATAAAAATGTCTCGGCTTCATTCCCGCAATCCCAATAACCTATAGCAATCCTAAATGGTTTGTGGAAGCGCTCCCCAAAAGGGGACGCTTCCACAAACCCAAAAATCTACAAATGATTTAGGACTGCTATATACATACAAAGTTTTATGAGTGTTTTATGAGTGTTTTATGAGTTGGACTGCTCGTTATGGATTGTGATATTTACAAGAAAATACGAAGTATTATGCGTCTCTGCCAATGCTACCCTAGAATATAACTAAAAATAACTTTTAATCCAATCCCCCAGCGTCATAATCACATAATTTTTGTTAAGTAGGGAGGCATTAACCTACTTGCAACCTACAAATTTAAAAGCCTGTACTGACCTTATATCAGGTCACACAGGCTTTATTTTGGTTCTTAAAATATTTCTTTGAAATATACGGATCTACTTAGTTTTTGTAAGGATAAAAATTCATAAAAAGAGCGATATTTCAGGCAAACTTATTGCTTTATACGTTTATATCTTGATCTATTATGTATATTATCTATCCATTATATATTAGTGATTATTGGAGGCTTTTGCACTAGACCTCATTAAATTAACATTTGTTAAATCAACACTTATTTTTTCACTCGCAACTAATGTCTGTTTCGAGAATTTAGTAAAAAAGTGACTACAGGCAACCCACTTCCCTTGTACCTCTACCGATAATAAATGGCAATGACCGCCATATCTTCCCTTTGGCTCATAATTTTGGCAAAATCGACAATTCATAGCAACTCCAAAACCCAAGCATTTCCCTATATACTCTCGTCTTTATTCTGATAATTGTTTGTGATTAATTTGTTGATTTTCTGTGATCGCGATCGCTATATTCACCTTTTATATAGCTAGACACTGATCAGCTAAAGTGCGATCGACATATTTGCGCCTTTTTTGTTGGTATGAAATGGGCATTTCAGAATCCATCCCCCATTAGCTGACCAGTGCCGTATGCTCTAATTTTCACAAGCATTACTATATAATTTTTCAGGCAACTCAATACATATCACTATATATTTTTATGTCACAGGAAGATTTCCAAAAACAATTAGAAAATTTGGAACAAACTAAAAATGAGAAGGAGTTCAAGCAAGTTTACAACCTCTCTCAAAAGAATATCACCATTGCGGTCATCATCTCGTTATTACTCCCCGCAGGGGGTTACGGTTATACAAGGCGTTGGCAGCCTTTCCTGATACTGATCGGAGTCGCGATGTTGTTGGGGATTGTCATGGTTTCGCTGGACAATAGCAAAGATCAGAAAAAACGTTTATTCAATGCAGCGGCTTTGATGGGTACGATCATTGCCCCTATTGATAATGGGCTGGCGATCGCCCGCGCTAAGAAAAAAATTGAAGATTTAAAATCACAACCCTAAAACGAAGAACCTGAAAGCATAAAAAATAGCAGTATTTCCCAGAAGAGCGAAACGCCCGCGAAGTTGGCGTTACGCTCTCTGATTTTGATTGTTAATTATGCTGAACTACTTATACCAATTCACGAAAGTGTGACAACACTTTTGTGAATTAAACACCAAACCCAGTCAGGTTTTGAGATTCCCAAAATGGCAACGCCATTTTGGGAATTGGTATTAGTTATAATGAGCGAGCAAAGATCGACCAAGAATATATGCAAACTATTACACTCGGCAGCAATGGTCCAATAGTAACTGCAATAGGCGTAGGTACATGGGCGTGGGGAGACACTCTGTTTTGGGCTTACGGTAAAGATTTTGGCTCTCAGGATGTAGCGGAAGCATTCCAAGCTTCTATTGATGCGGGCGTTACCTTCTTTGATACAGCCGAAGTGTATGGACTTGGCGAATCAGAACGTTTGATCGGTAAGTTTAGTCAGAAAACTGCGGCAAATATCCAAATTGCTACCAAATATTTCCCTTTGCCTTGGCGTTGGCGGCGCGAATCGATCGCTAACGCCCTAACTGCCAGTCTCGAACGTTTGCAAACATCACAAATTAGTCTTTATCAAATTCACTGGCCCCTAGAATTTGTACTTAAAACTAGAGACTTTATGGAGGTATTGGCGCAGGAAGTCAAAAAAGGACGCATTCAATCTGTTGGGGTGAGTAATTACTCCGCAGCCCAGATGACCATTGCCCATGATTACCTTGCGGAAAGGGGAATTCCTTTGGCAGTCAACCAAGTTCCCTATTCTCTTTTAACCAGACAAATCGAACAAAATGGAGTTCTCCAAAAGGCAAAACAGTTGGGAGTGACTATTCTTGCCTATAGCCCCCTCGCTCAAGGACTGCTAACTGGCAAGTATAATGCGGAAACGGTCAAGCATTTACAAGGTGCGCGGCGGGTTGATTCACGATTTAGTTCTAGCGCATTACAACAGCTTGAGCCATTATTTTCGACCTTAAAGGATTTATCGGAGAAGTATGATAAAACTCCCGCGCAAATTTCTTTGAATTGGCTCATCACGCAGGGAAATGTTATCCCTATTCCTGGAGCAAAAAATGCCTTACAAGCGAGACAGAATGCTGGCGCGTTAGGTTGGTCGCTAACACCTGAAGAAGTAGAATTGCTCCGTCAAAAGAGCATTAAGTAGTTTGGCATAATTAAAAACCAAAACCAGAGAGCGTACCGCCCGCTACGCGGGCGGTACGCTCATCTAGGTTTTAAGTTTACTTATACCTAGCTACTTAGACGTTGCGCCGCAACGTCTAATCCTTCACTGGGAAGGAAGTAGCTAGTTAGCAGCATAATTTTTAAGAATGAGAAATATGAATTGTCCTCAATGTCTAGTTGTAATTCTTCCAACCGATCGCTTTTGTGAGGAATGCGGAACGCCCCTCGTCGCCGATGCTCAGCCAATGAATGGGGCGAAGGTTTGCGGTAAATGCGGAGCGACCGATATAGATGGCGATGGGTATTGTGTTAGCTGCGGTTTTCGGAATCGCGATGCGGCGCAAGATCGTTTTGCAGTGGAGCGATCGCCCTATCTTGCAGGAGTAAGCGATCGCGGACTTAAGCATCATCGCAATGAAGACTTTTTGGCTCTAGAAGCGATCGCAAGTCCATCTACACAAATTCTGGTGGTCTGCGATGGTGTGTCTAGCTCCCAAACCCCCGAACTTGCATCGCAAACCGTGGCGCAAACTACCTGTGAGTTTCTTGGCGATCGCCTCACTCGGAGTGACGGTCAGGGTCAAAACAACGCAGAGGTGATGCAACAGGCGATCGCAGCGGCATTACAAGCCGTATCGATTATTCCTTACAAGACTGGGGCTAATGTCGATCCGCCATCGACAACACTCGTGGCGGCGATCGTGCAGGAGCGCGAAGCGACGATCGGCTGGCTGGGCGATAGCCGTGCCTATTGGATTGCCGCCAATGCCTCTCGACAACTTACCGTGGATGACTCATGGCTGAATGACATGGTTGCATCGGGTAAAATGTCAGAGGCACAGGCGCTGAAATCTCCCCACGCTCACGCCATTACCAGTTGGCTCGGAGCGGATGTTAGCGATATTGCCAAGCCTTCGATTCTGAATTTCCCAATTCCGAGCGAGGGATACCTTTTACTCTGTACCGATGGTCTGTGGAACTATGTCCCTGAAGCTTCACAAATCTTTGCGTTGATGCAACAGGCTTCCTCCACTGAAGCAGCGATAATTAGTCATCATTTGGTGGATTTTGCACGATCGCAAGGCGGACACGATAACATCACTGTTGCGGTTCTATACTTTACTTAAGTTGAAACAGGATCTTCTAACTCTATGCAGTTTAAAGCCGAAGTTTTTCAGAATCAGTTTTTGCCTCAAGGGGCAAGAGAGGTTCATGCCATCATGACGGTGACAGCGGAGGGGATTGAGAATGTCGCAATACCCGCTAATACAGCTAATCACGGGAAACTGTTTGGCATTATTTGTGATATCTCTGGCTCCATGTCAGGCAGCAAGATTCATGCCGCCAGAAGTGCGATGACACAGTTGGTTAACCTATTACCAGAGAACGTCTACTTTTTCCTCGTCACAGGTTTCGAGCAAGCACAATTAACCGTTCCCCTGCTACAGGCGACACCAGAAAACAAGCAGAGAGCGATCGTAGCAATTAAAAATATAGAACCTGGCGGCACGACAGCGATCTCCACATGGTTGAACAAGGCTTTAGAGCAGTTCCAAAAAATGCCCAATGCTGTGCGTCAAGCCTTGTTACTCACCGACGGGCAAAATGACAAAATTGACGAACGACCTTTAAAAAATGTGCTACTTGCCTGTGAAGGGATCTTCCAGTGCGATTGCCGTGGAGTCGGTACTGATTGGAAAGTGGCGCAACTGCAAGAAATTGCTAGCAAGCTTTTAGGAACGACGGACATTATTCCCCATCCCGATGCGATCGAAGCTGACTTCCGTAACATTCTCAACAAGGCGATGAGCAAGAGTATTAGCGATGTTGCGATGCGGATTTGGACTCCACAGGGAGCGAGGATCCTATTCTGTAAGCAAGTCAGCCCTGAAATTAACGAACTTAGCGATCGCGCCAAAGTAGTCAAACCGCAGGTCGTCGAATATCCCACGGGCGCGTGGGGTAAAGCAGAATCTCGCGACTATCACTTTTGCATAGAGGTCAATGCGGGCAATGTGGGCGATGAGATGCTGGCAGGTCGTGCGAGTCTGATTTGTACGGTCGATGGCGTAGAGAATAAAGTTGCCGAGGCGCGTATCCTTGCTATTTGGACAGATGACGATGCCAAATCGACCAAAATCGATCGCCGCGTCGCTCACTATACTGGGCAAGCGGAGCTAGCCCAATCAATTCAGGAAGGTTTAGAAGCCCGTGAGAGAGGAGATGTCGAGGCGGCGACAGTGAAACTTGGCAAAGCTGTAAAACTTGCCTATAACTCAGGAAACGAAGCCACGGCAAAACTGCTCCGAACGGTTGTTGATATTGAAGACGCACCTTCGGGTACGGTCAAACTCAAACGCGATATTGCCAAAGAGGATGCGATGGCGTTAGAAACTCGCTCTACTAAAACTACCCGTATTCCCAAGGATCGCTAATTCCCATTGTCTTACCGTTACCGTTCGTTATGGTCGTTATAGTCGTTAATTGTTTATGTCCATTTATACTTGTTCTAAAGGTCACGCGTCAGTTGAGTCGGACTATTGCTCGGAATGTGGCGTTAAGATTGCTGGCAGTAATGCGGTAGCGATCGCGGGAATAGCCAGTCCATCGAGGTCGAGCCAAATCTGTCCCGATTGTACTGCTCCCCATGAAGTTGGTAGCGGAAACTTTTGCGAGATCTGCGGCTACAATTTTGTAACTGGCGGTCACGGTGAAGTCCCAATCCCGATATCAGCTCCATTATCCTCTGCTTCCATATCTTCCCAAGATACTTCTTCCCAAGATACTTCTTCCCAAGATGCTGCGAGCGATACCATCAAGCAAGGCGCGATCGCCAATGTCGTTGAACCTGCGGTAACTAACGATCTTCCGAGCCCTCCAGTGATTCCCTCTCTTAAACAAGAGCGCTTTAGATGGGAATTGGTTGTAGCGATCGATCCTGCCTTAGCTAGTGCCGATAGCCCGCCACCGCCCCACGATCTAGCCCCAGTGACGTTTCGCTTAGAAAAGCCCAGTAATCTAATCGGTCGCACTAGCGAATTACGCGCCATTCATCCCGAAGTTCCTTTAGATTACGATGATGCAGTTTCTTCTCGCCATGCTCTCATTAATCGTCGAGACGATGGATCGTATGTGCTCCGCGACATTGGCTCTTCTAACGGCACATTGCTGAACGGTATCGAGATCAAATCCTTGGTTGATATTCCCCTTAAAGATGGCGATCGCATTGCCATCGGTCATTGGTCAAGTATTGAAGTTAAAGCCATTCCCGACTCGATCTAGGTCGTTTTTCTGTATTTCTATCTGCGTTCCATCTGCATTCTATCTGCGTTCCATCTGTAAATTAGGTTCGTTCCCATGAGCAATCTCACTGCCAATCCGCAAAAAGCGATCGCCCCGACTCCTCGGCTCAATACGCCACAGATGCTGAAGGGTGGTTTATACCTAACTTGGGGAACCTGTGCCCTGCTGCTCATCACCACCATTGCCGCAGTCCAAGGGCAGCGCTATGCCCTTAAAACCATTGGTAAAGACACGGCTCCAAGCATTATCGCCGCTCAACATATTAAATCGGGAATTGCCGATCTTGATGCCAATGCTGCCAATAAATTACTAGTGGAAGCTGGTAAAAATCCTACTGCCGAAAAAGCCTATGACGATCGCCGTAAAGAAGTGGTCGAAGCAACCCTAGCCGCCGCCGAAAATATCACCTACGGTGATGCTGAGCGAAATCCCATTCGCACCTTATTTGTTGCCCTAGGCGACTATCGACTGAAAATCCATGAAGCGCGGATTTATCAAAAACAAAAAAATAATATAGCTATCCTAGAGCCATTTCGAGCTGGGATAGATATTGTTGATAACACCCTGTTACCTGCTGCGGATGCTTTGGATCAAACCAATCGCTCCGCCCTCGATCGCGTATATCTTGAACAAAAATTTAATATGGGCAAGAATTTGTTTTTTGTGGCGATCGTTGGGCTGGGCTTGCTCGTGATTCTAGTTGTTTTGCAGATCTTCCTCAATAAAAGGATGCGGCGACTTCTCAACCCGATGCTCCTAGCGGCAACAGCGATCGCCATTCTCTTTATGGGATATACCTTTCGCGCATTATTTTCCTCTTCTAGTCAACTCAAGCTTGCCAAAGAGGATGCATTTACATCCATTCATGCGCTTTGGCAAATTCGCGCCTTAGCCTATAGCGCTAATGGCGATGAAAGTCGGTATCTTTTAGATATAGCCATGGCAGCGAAGCACGAGCAAGGTTTTTTTAGCAAAGTGACAAAACTAGCCGACATTCCGCCCAATGAAACAGCCTTCAATAAGGTCATAACTAACTTAAGCAGCAATAATAATGCTGGATTTAACGGATTATTTGCTGAGGCGCTCAATAACATTACCTTTAAGGGAGAGAAGGAAGCAACGATCGCCACCTTAGTGGCTTTAGGGAAGTATTTAGAAATAGATCGCCAAATTCGCCAACTTCAGCAAGCGGGTAATCGTGAGGCGGCTGTTGCCCTTTGCATTGGCAATGCGGAAGGGCAATCTAACTGGGCGTTTGATCGCTTTGATAAGGCTCTCGACCAAGCGATCGCCATTAACCAGCAGGAATTCGATCGCGCCGTTGATCGGGGTTTTAAAGATCTAGAAGCCTTTGAAGTTATAACGCCCATTGCCCTGAGTGCGATCGCCTTGCTAACCCTCATGGGAATCTTGCCCCGTGTCAAAGAATATTCTATTTAACGTGAGTTCGACAAACTAAAAGATGGCAGGAGGAAGAGCAAGCAAGCCTTTGAAGAGAAGATCTAAAGCAGGAGAGCGATCGCCCGATTCCATCTTCACCAAAGCCTCATTGACCTTGTCCGATCTTCCCTGCAACCTGTTCTTAATTTGTTGCCATCGCTAAGTTAGCGATCGCCTTCTTTAGTTCCTGTTCGCTTGGGCGATCTTCCCGCCAATTTCGATGCTCCTATTTGTCTAGCCTAAAATTATGACTAAAAAACAGTGGTGACTAGGTAGTATTAAGTACGACTATTTATTTTTCATAAACTAAAAAGCCTTGCATTGCAAGGCTTTTTAGGGTTTTTTAGACATGAAAAGTAAGCTGGGGACGAGACTCGAACTCGTGACCTACTGATTACAAATCAGTTGCTCTACCAACTGAGCTACACCAGCGAATTTAATCCTTTGCAATATTACCAGATGCGCGATCGCTTTAGCAATAGTTATCTCAAAAATAAAGATATAGCGTAGCTCTAATTACTTGACTATAAAGCAAGGGTTGACAACTACTCTCTTCCCACTAAAGAAATAGACATATAAAACCAAGAAATAGCGGTGCGGGGCAAAGCCCCGCACCGCTATTTCTTGACTGGGAAAGGAGTAGGTTTACCTGTCAAGTGGTTGACGATCGCTAAATATCCCTACAAAATGCTTAATAGGTGCTTAGTAGAAAATTTTTGCTCTGCTTCAAAATAACGGTTCAAAAAAATCAGAACCCATGAAGATTCAGCATCTCAGCATCAAAGCATCAGCAAATTACTATATTCGCAGACACATCAAAAGGACATGGCTAGGACAAGCGATCGCACCCAACAAGTAAATCATTACAAAACCCTGAGGATTGCCTATAACGCTGCTCCTGCCGAGGTCAAATCTGCGTATCGTGGACTGGTTAAAGAATTTCATCCTGATTGCAATCATCATCTCGATAATCACGATGATATCGCCTCGATTAACCTCGCCTATGAAGTTCTCGGCAATCCTCAATCTCGCGCCCATTACGATCGCAGCCTTGGTATTAAACACAATCCTAGCGGTTCCTCGCAGAGCTCCCAAAAGTCGACTAGTAAGCGCGAAACCCATCTTAATGAAGATCAAAAAATTGATCGTTGGAGCAAACAAGTTTACGAACCGATCATCGATCTGCTAGAGGGGATTATCGATAGTCTTGACGAACAGATCGATGCCCTTGCCGACGATCCCTATGACGATGGACTCATGGAAGACTTTGAGGACTACATTGATGAATGTCGAGGCTCCTATGCCAAGGCACAGATTTTCTTTAGATCCTTTCCTAACCCCGCATCTGCCGCAGGCATAGCCAGCTATCTCTACCACTGCCTCAATGCCATTAGTGATGGCATTGAGGAGTTAAATTATTTCACTTTAAATTTTGACGATCGCCATTTACATACTGGACAAGAGCTATGGCGGAGGGCTGAAGAAATGCGCTACTACGCACAGAGAGCCATGCAAAATTTGCAGTAAGGTTAAAACTGGTGGAAGCCACAGCTAACAACCAACAGCTAAGCCCTTTGTACGGGAAACCCTACCAGATTAGGTAGAGTCCCCCTGATGTGCTAATCGGGAAAAGTAGCTAATCTTGTATGAGATAAAAGATTAACAAAACTTAGGAGTTGGAAGCCTCATGGCTAAAGTAGTTGGAATCGACTTAGGTACGACAAACTCAGTCGTCGCCGTCATGGAAGGGGGCAAGCCAACGGTGATTGCAAACGCCGAAGGCTTCCGTACCACACCATCCGTTGTTGCCTATGCTAAAAATGGCGATCGCTTGGTTGGTCAAATTGCCAAACGCCAAGCAGTTATGAATACTGATAACACCTTTTATTCTGTAAAGCGCTTTATCGGTAGACGTTATGACGAAGTTAGCGGCGAATCTAAGCAAGTCGCTTACAAAGTTATGAAGGTGGGCGAAAACGTCAAGATTGATGCACCAGCCGCTAGCAAACAATTTGCACCCGAAGAAATTTCCGCGCAAGTATTGCGTAAGCTGGTCGATGACGCTAGCAAATATTTAGGCGAAACCGTTACCCAAGCCGTTATCACCGTTCCCGCATACTTCAACGACTCTCAGCGTCAAGCAACCAAGGACGCGGGTAAGATTGCTGGTGTTGAAGTTCTCCGCATCATCAACGAGCCTACTGCCGCAGCTTTAGCCTATGGACTAGATAGCAAGACTAACGAAACCATCCTCGTATTTGACCTTGGTGGTGGTACTTTTGACGTATCGATCCTTGAAGTGGGCGATGGCGTATTTGAAGTAATGTCTACCAGCGGTGACACTCACCTTGGTGGTGACGACTTTGACAAGAAGATCGTAGATTTCTTGGCTAGCCAGTTCCAAGCCGCTGAAGGTATCGACCTTCGCAAAGACAAGCAAGCTCTACAACGCTTGACTGAAGCAGCTGAAAAGGCAAAGATCGAGCTTTCGAGCGTCACTCAAACTGAAATCAATCTTCCCTTTATCACCGCTACCCAAGATGGTCCTAAGCACTTAGATACCACCTTGACTCGCGCTAAGTTTGAAGAACTCTGCTCAGATCTAATCGATCGCTGCCGCATTCCCGTCGAGCAAGCCGTCCGCGATGCCAAGATCGACAAGTCCAAGATTGATGAAGTTGTTCTTGTGGGTGGATCTACTCGTATTCCTGCGGTTCAGGATGTAGTTAAGAAGATTCTGGGCAAGGAACCTAACCAAAGCGTTAACCCCGATGAAGTTGTGGCGATCGGCGCAGCCGTCCAAGCTGGCGTATTGGCTGGTGAAGTTAAGGACATCTTGTTGCTTGACGTTACACCTCTATCCCTCGGTGTGGAAACCTTGGGTGGCGTAATGACCAAGATTATCCCAAGAAATACCACTGTTCCTACTAAGAAATCGGAAGTCTTCTCGACTGCGGTTGACGGACAAAGTAATGTGGAAATTCACGTTCTGCAAGGTGAACGGGAAATGTCCAACGATAACAAGAGTCTCGGAACTTTCCGTCTTGATGGCATTCCTCCCGCTCCTCGTGGCGTACCTCAAATCGAAGTTATTTTTGACATTGATGCTAACGGGCTATTGTCAGTAACTGCTAAGGATAAGGGAACAGGTAAGGTGCAAACTATCTCTATCTCTGGTGCTTCCACCTTGCCTAAGGATGAAGTCGAGCGCATGGTGAATGAAGCCGAGCGTAATGCATCCGCTGACAAGGAAAAGCGCGATCGCATTGAAGCTAAAAACCAAGCCGATTCTCTTGCTTACCAAGCTGAGAAGCAACTTAAGGATCTTGGAGACAAGGTTCCTGATGCTGAAAAGACCAAGATTGAAGGTTTGGTCAAGTCTCTACGCGAAGTGATCGCTAAGGATGACCATGAAGCGATCTCTGCTCAAACTGAAGAATTGAAGCAAGCGTTGTACGCTCTCAGTTCCTCGGTTTATCAGCAAGGTGGTGCGGAAGCTCCTGAAGGTGCTGCACCTCAAGATGGTACTAAGGATGCTGCTAGTGGCGATGACGATGTTATCGATGCTGACTTCACAGAATCGAAATAGTTAATAAAAAGAGAGGGTGGGCGCGTAGCGCCCACCCTCTCTTTTATTCTGTGAGATATAGCTGCCGCCAACTGTATCAGGACATAAAACGCCAAAGAGAGTTGCCGCGCTCCGCGCAGCAACTCTCTTTGGCGTTTTGATTTTGTCCTAACAAAACTGGCGGCAGCTATAAGATTGCTTGACTTATCTAGATCGAAAGCGCTGAATACGTTTTTGGATATTAGT
>NZ_LIRE01000354.1 GCF_001402795.1 Pseudanabaena sp. 'Roaring Creek' | reverse complement strand
GTTGGGCTTAATTAAATATAAAACCCTAAAACCTTTAGCGCATGCTACGCTTGCGCCGCAGATTTTAGATCTAGATTTTAATTATGCTGAGGTACTTATAACAAGTATTACACTTTTATAGACAACTGGAAATTCTATATTTCGGTCACATAGCTATCGACAATTTTATGAGTATACATCCCCCCAGAGGAGCATGGTGGCGCGAAGCACCACCATGCTCCTCTGGAAGTGTAATTTTGTCCTGAGACAAGTGGCTATATAGCAGTCCTCAATGATTTCTGATAAAAATAGGGCTTCAAATTTATACCAAATCACAAAATGGCTACGCCATTTTGTGATTTTAAAACCCTACTGGATTTGGTTTTCAATTTCCAAAAGTGTAGCCACACTTTTGGAAATTGGTATTACTCAAGAATCGGGATAGGTTAACTAAACACCATCAAAGCCTGTCATACCATGTTTAAGAAATAGCTACGCCATTTTTGGTATTAAGTAGCTAAGCATAAGTAAACTTAAAACCTATACGAGTGTAACGCCAGCTACGCAGGCGTTACACTCTCTGATCTTGGCTTTTAATTATGCCTAGCTACTTACATGGTTATAAATTTAAATTAGACCTTCAATCTGCTTAATTCCTTGTACGATCTTTTCAAATATAGAAATAGCTTGGTCAGGAATTTGTCCTTGATGACTTTGAGATTCTAAGAAATCTGCAAGTTTAGCAATTCCATTAAACCCTAAAGCAGTGCTTGCCCCCTTAATAAGATGAGACTCGCGCTCAACTCCAAGGTATTGATGGTTGACGATCGCTACTTTGAGTAAATGTAAATGCTCTGACAAAGAACTAACATAGATTTCTAAAAGCTGCCTTCTGAAATCAGCACTACTATTAGATATTTCCTCTAGATAGCACCAATCAATCTCTAATTCACTAATATTAGCATCAAGAATATTAGCATCGGGAATATTAGCATCGGGAATATTAGCATCGATCGCAATTTCCACGGGATTTACATTTACAGGCAAACTATGAACTGAGTTATGGGCAATAGCTAAATCATCATCCTGAGGCGTAATAGGAATAACTTGACTCCAGTAAGAAATCATTGCCGCGAGTTCTTCCTTTCGTAAAGGCTTGCTGAGATAGTCATCCATTCCTGCGGCTAAACAGCGATCGCGATCGTCTTTCATCGCATTGGCGGTCAAAGCAATAATAACTATTGGTCTGCGCACATTTGCCTTGGATTCCCAATCACGAAGTTTTCTCGTTGTGGCATATCCATCCAGTATAGGCATCTGACAATCCATCAGAATCATGTCATAGTGAATCTGCTCGACTAGCTCTAGAACTTCCTTGCCATTACCCACTACATCCGCACTATAGCCCAAATTAAGGAGTTGATTAATTGCAACTTTTTGGTTGATCGGGCTATCTTCGGCTACCAAAATCTTTAATTTAGAAGTAACAATAGGATCGAGGCTTTGACTATTATCTTTGCTTGGAACGATGGCAAGATCTAGAGGAAGCCCCTTAATGGAATTAATGATACTATTTAACAATCTAATCTTTTTGACTGGCTTACGGAGGTAATGGGCGAAACCAATATCTAGTAACCTTTGAGCCTCATCAGTCCGATCGAGAGAACTAAGCATAATTAAATGGGTATTTTTCAGAATCGGTGATTCCTTAATTTGCTTACCCAAGCTTTCCCCATCGAGATCGGGCATTTGCATATCTAATATCACAAGCTGATAAGGATCGCCAATATTAACTGCATCGATGAGGTGAGACATCGCATCCATCGGATATTCAGTTATGTCAACCCGCATATCCCAAGCATTCAGTTGATACTTGAGAATACGACAATTGGTAGAACTATCATCCACCACCAGTACTCGCATTCCTTGCAAAGAAGGCAAGTCATAGTTATCAGAAGGACAATTGGATTGCTTTTTAAAAAGAAGTTCAAAAATAAAAGTTGAGCCACAATTTTCTTGACTCTCCAAATAAATTTTGCCACCCATCAGCTCCACTATTTGCTTGCAAATGGCAAGTCCTAACCCCGTCCCTCCATAATGGCGGGTTGTCGATGCATCAACTTGAGTGAAAGGTTGAAATAGTTTCGACTGTTCCATCTTCGGAATGCCAATGCCTGTATCAATTACGGCAAAACGTAGCATGGCTTCGCTGTCATTTTCTGTAATTAGACTAACTTCAATGGTTATTTCTCCCTGAATTGTAAATTTAATCGCATTATTGACTAAATTTAGTAAAACCTGACGTAACCTCCCCACATCGCCCTGTATACATTTAGGAACATCAGTATGAATAAAGGTAACTATCTCTAGTTCCTTACTCTGGGCAAAGGGGGCTAAAATTTCTGCTACCTCTTCAATACTAATTTCCAGATCAAAGTCAAGGTTTTCTAGGAGCATTTCCCCAGCTTCCAACTTAGAGAAGTCCAGAATTTCATTGATGAGATTTAACAAGTGATCGCCACTACAACGGATCGTCTGGGCAAAGTCCCGCTGTTGATCGTTTAAAGTTGTATCCAACAATAGTCCCGTCATCCCAATCACCGCATTCATGGGCGTACGGATCTCATGACTCATCATCGCCAAAAAGGAGCTTTTAGCGATCGCAGCTTGCTCGGCATCGGCACGTGCGATCTCTAAAGCAATATTCTGCTCTTGCAAGAGCTTAAGTTGTTTCTTCTCCTGAGCAAGCAAGCGGGACTGCGCGATCGCAATCCCAATTTGATCGGCAAGTTGACTTAGCAAACTAATTTCAAAAGATTCCCAATGCCTAGGTGACACACAGTGGTGAGCGATTAATAATCCCCATAGTTCCTCATTTTCGATAATCGGCACCACAAGATTGGCTTGGACTTGAAATCTTGCCAAAAGTTGCTTGTGACATTCGCTCAAATCAGAATCTTCTACGCGATCGATCGCCAATTTCTTACCCTCTTGATAGGCTTGCCATTGTCCTGCTTGGAAACAAGTATCTTGAATATCTTGATTGAGCGAGGATATCCATTTAGGATCGACCGATTCCACCTCTACGGTTCCACTCCAATCATTATAAAAGCGATAGATAATGACGCGATCGGTCTTCAGGAAATTGCGAATTTCCTTAACGGCAGTATTCAAAATTTCTGGGAGATCTAGGGATTGACGAATGCGAAGCGCAATATCAGACAGGAGCATCGATCGCCAGTTCTGTTTATGGAGTTCTCTCTCTATTTTCCGTTTCTCCATAAATTGTCCCATTTGCCTACCTATGGCAGCAATAAGGTTCATCAGTTCCAGACTTGACTGTTGGTACTGACGACTAAACATCGTAATTATGGCTAAAGTTGATTTATGCTCCCCTTGGATCGGGAAACTAAAGGCATAGTTTAAACCTAAATTCTTGACAGCTTCTGAATTGCGAAAGGTGGGATATTCATCAATTTTAATCCACTTAGCTGTCCCCTCTGCCCAGACCGAACCGATTAATCCCGCCCCATATTCAACGGACATTAATTGATGCGTTTGAATTAACTCAGTCGCATTAATTTCAGGTTTAGCATAGCCCACCATTAATTGCAAAGCACGCGGATAGGTAGTTGTGCTCCATAATTCGCCGACATCCCAAGCCAATTGTTCGCATAGGGTTTCTAAGATCCTCGTTGCCGCTTTATTAAAGGTTGATGATTCTGCTAGAATTCGCCCAATTTGATTCTGGGAGATCGCTAACTTTTCGGTTTGCCGACGGCGATGACGATCGCGCTCGGCTTGCTTCTGAACGGTAATATCCTTAGCAACACCGAGAAATCCTGTTATTTCTCCTTCAGGACTACGAATGGTGGTCATTGATAGCAAAACAGGAAGGCGATCGCCATTCTTCCGCACATAAGTCCATTCTTTCTCAAACACTTCACCCAATTTTGTCTGGGTGGCAAACAAATCAAAGCCCTCAATCGTTTGATTTAACTCAATGGATAATTGCTGAGATCGCTCGCTAATTTCATAGCGATCGTGAAAAATCATCAAACTTTCGCTAATTATTTCTGAGGCTTTATAACCCAGCATTGCTTCTGCACCAGCGTTAAAGGATTGAATCACCCCTTGAAGATCCGTGGAGATAATCGCAAAATTAACGCTATCTAAAATTGCCTGTTGAAAAGTTGATAGCTTCAGTAATTGCGCTTCAGCAGCCTTGCGATCGCTAATATCACGGACAATCTTAGAAGCGCCCACAATCTGACCCGCAGAATTCACTAATGGCGAAAGAGTTACCGCAACATTGCGAGGAGTACCATCCTTACAAAGACGGATAGTTTCAAAATGATCGCCTCGTTCACTGTGGTTCAGGAGATTAAGACTCCGCTCGTTCTCATGTATGCGATCGGGAGGAAAAAGCATGAGAATTGAGCGCCCCAGCGCTTCGGCTTCGGTATAACCAAATAGCCTTACGGCAGCAGGGTTCCAACTAGTAATATTCCCTTCTACGGTCTTAGTAATAATCGCATCATCTGAGCACTCAACTACGGAAGTTAGCAACCGCGATATTTGATTATGGAGCCGCAACTCTAACAGGCTCATGACTAAACGGCTGAGAGCTTCCAGTTGTTGGATCTGTTGTGATGTCAGATCTCGCGGTTGACGATCGAGGACACATAGAGTCCCCAAGGTAAAATTATCGGCAGTCTTTAAGGGAACACCTGCATAAAAACGAATATTCGGCTCACCAACCACTAAAGGGTTATCAGCAAACCGATAATCTTGAGTAGCATCGGAAACATGCAAAACCGCGTTTTCAGCAACCGCATGACCACAAAAGGAAACATCTCTTGGGGTTTCCGTTGCATCAAGTCCCACCCGTGATTTAAACCATTGCCGATCGCGATCGACGAGAGAAATCAGGGCGATCGGCGCACCACAAATGTCAGCGGCTAGCTGGGTCAAGTCGTCATATTCTTGCTCTGGCAAGGTATCAAGAATATGGTAACGATCTAACGCCACTAGGCGATCGCTTTCATTCGATGGTATTTGAGGCTTTAGCATGAAATTAAGTTTGCCCAAACGAATATGAATACAAAAAGCTAAATTAAGAAGCTAAATTAAATGGCTAAATTAAATGGCTAAATTAAATGGCTAAATTAAATGTCTAGAACCGCATTCAAGCGATCGTAAGAAACTTGATATTAATTAAAGTACCTGTGGCTTCGACTTCACTCAGCCAACGTTATCCCATTTCACTAAGGTGTGACAACACTTTTATGAATTAAAAACCAAACTCAGCTAATACCAAAGCTCAAAATGGCTATGCCATTTTGAGCTTTGGTATTAGCTGAGCGAAGCCGAGAGATAACTTTGGTAGGACATTTTTTATCCGCAAGAGCCTAATCTAAAAACATCAAAAAATATAAGCCGCACTGAAGTATATTATCGCTCCAAGTAGTTCAGAGTAGTTCGGCATAGTTAAAAACAAAAATGAGTAACGATGCAAAGCGCCGCCATTCAGATCTTGAGGTTTCAGATATTTTGCTTGAGGATATCCCCCAATATGCAAATACCCCGCTCGATATTTTCTAGAGATTGTGAGAAGTTCAGACGCAAAGCTGGATAACCTTGCCCATCGGGGAAGAAAACCCTACCGCTACCAATTAACACCTTTTGAGTAGCAGCCTGCTGACTAACTAATTGGATTGGCGTAGAGTTGGGCAATTGCACCCAAATAAATAGCCCACCATTGGGCACTGTCCAACGTACGGTACTAGGGAAATATTGTTCCATTGATTGCAACATCAGATCATGCCTTTGATGGTTGATGGAACGCAGATGATTGAGATGGCGGCGATAATGTCCAGAGGCAATATATTCACTAGCGATCGCTTGGGTCACTGTAGAAACATGCAGATCGTGCAGCAGTTTGATTTCTACTAATGATTGATAGTGCTTGCCCGAAGACACCATATAACCCACCCGCAGACCAGGCATCAGCGTTTTAGAAAACGTACCGATGTAAGTTACTAAATCACTACTATCCAATACTTTCAGAGGGGGCGGTGCAGGTTGAAAATTCAATCCTTCATAGGCATTGTCCTCTAAAATTGGGCAATTGTACTTCTCAGCTAAAGAGATTAATTCCCGCCGATGAACCTGCGATGTCGTAATCCCTGTGGGGTTATGAAGAGTACTAACGGTATAAATCAACTTAGGTTGATGGCTTCGTAGATATTGATGGAGCAGTTCGAGATTCATACCATCCTTTTGCATGGGAATACCAATTACTTTAATCCCCATCTTTTCTAGAATGGCGATCGCACCGTGATAGGTTGGACTCTCAACGATCGCCCAATCTCCCGCCTGCAAATAGTACTGAAAAGCCAAAGATAAAGCCTGTTTGGAACCATTGGTAATAATTAAATTATCCGCAGAAACCTCCAAGCCTAATTTCCACGCCAACATTTGTGCTACCTGCTTGCGCAGCGTAAATTGTCCTTGCGGAGCGTCATAACTGAAGAGAATATCGGCAACCTGAGTCATCGCTCGGCGCGAAATCCGCGCTAGATCCTCTAGTCCCGATGGGCGAGGAAATCCCGAAGTAAAGTCAATAACATCTGGATCCAATTGGGCTTGAATGGAACTCATGTACTGATCGATAAAAGATTCTCCCCATTTACTGGGAATCACGACTTCCTGTGCAGGCTCAAGAGTCGAGCTACGTTCGGAAAAATTGACATTATCTGTCACAAAATTAGTCACAAAGTATCCCGCCCCTTGTTTTGCCTCAACCAAACCATCCGCCTCTAGAACACTATAGGCTTCAATCACTGTCAATTTATTTACCTGTACGCTCTCCGCAAGGGCGCGAATCGATGGCAATTGCTCTCCTGCTTGCAGCGATCCTGACGTAATCAAGTGCTTAATGCGATCGCGGATTTGCAGGTAAATTGGCTCTTGAGCCGAGCGATTTAAGGGAATTCTCATGGGGAAAGCATCGCGAAGATGATGCAAGCAGTATATAGCGATCGCCCATCAACTTGCCTAGTACAGTTTTCGCAAATCTCACTAGAACAGTTTTATTTTTTGACAACTGTACTAGTAAAAGTTATCGGATCTGTACCTTCATTTTTTTTGTATTAAAAGATACAAGTAATAGGCATTCACCATTCACGACTACTCTTTCCCAAAACTATGAGAGTCTCTTTTATTCCCGATAATCTATGGGATGCTCTGCGTAAATCATTCCAAAATTCATTCCAAAAGTTGTTCCAAATATCTTTTCATTACAATGAAGAAGTCCAAGTTTGGCAAAAGCGCGATCGCCACGGCAATACCTACTGGTATGTTTACGATCCGAAGACAGGACATTCCGCTCACTTAGGTTCGGAAGAAGAAGTGATGAGTTGGATTGAAAGTCACTATTATTTCTAAGTAGTTCAGCATAATTAAAAACCAAAACCAGAAGAGAGTACCGCCCGCTACACTGGCGGTACTCTCTTCTAGGTTTTATAGCTGTCGCCAATTGTCCTAGGACATAAACCCCAAGAATTGACTGGCGGCGCTTCGCGCCGCCAGTCAATTCTTGGGGTTTGATTTGTCCTAAGTCAAGTGACTGTAGCTATAAACTTACTGATGCTTAGCTACTTAATTTTTCAGCTAAATCCTCAACATCTTTGCGTTGGTATAGGTTTACCTGTCGATGGCGCGAGAATCTCGATTTGATCGTCGTCGCTGCCACTAAATCCTCGGCTTCATTTAAAGAAATCTGTAAAATCATGGCAATATCTTCGATCGAAAGCCATTGATGCCCAAACAGATTTAAAATTTCATCGTCATCCGCATTAAGTATTTGGGAAAAGAGCCTCTCCAAAAGCAACCAGCAGGCGATCGCATCTGACTCAGCGCGATGGGACTTACCCACATCAAATCCATAATGCTTCACTAACTTAGGCAGCGATCGCGATGGCAAATGGGGGAGTAATAGTCTGGAGAGCATCACAGTACAAAGCTGGACGGGAGCAAGATAATCAATACCTAATCGATAGTATTCCGCCTTCAAAAATGAGTAGTCAAACCCAATATTATGGGCGGTAAGCACACCAGTTTGTAACATGGGCAGGTATTCAGGCAAAATGCGATCGCTACTATCGACATCGCTCACCATCTGCTGCGTGATGCCCGTAAACTTAACTATTTGCTCGGGAATCTCCATCTGAGGATTGATGAGGTCGGTCGAGATTTGCTGAATGCCATCTTTAAGGGTTGCTTGCAGAACAGAAATCTCAATAATGCGATCGCGATCGCCCTTCCCCCCAGTAGTTTCTAAGTCAACTACTGTAAATACTTCTGTACTGAGATGGCGATAGTAGGTGAGGATATCAGTAGAGC
>NZ_LIRE01000353.1 GCF_001402795.1 Pseudanabaena sp. 'Roaring Creek' | reverse complement strand
GTGTTTTGAGCTTTGCCAGCAAAAATATCACTATCTTAATACTTTAAATAGTGATGCACTAATAGGAATTAATATCATTAATTTTTCCAAAAATCACTGAAACCCTCATTGTCTCGTTTTAAATATTTTTAGGCTTCCATTACGAGCGGAATGTGGGTCCTAATACACTTGGCGACAGCCATACAAAAGTGTGGCTACACTTTTGGAAATTAAAAACCAAATCCAATAAGGGTTTTAAAATCATAAAATGGCGTAGCCATTTTGTGATTTGGTATAAGACCAAGCTAAAACCAAGCTAAAACTAAACTATGTTTGGGGTTTTAGTTTGATATCGTTATAATATCTACACATACAGCAGTCTTAAATCATTTATAGATTTTTAGGTTTGTGGAAGCGCGCCCCCGAAATGGGCGCATTTCCACAAAGCATTTAGAACTGCCAAAACTGATTAACTAGCAACAGCAAATCATGACAACTGCAAATCGAGTCAATCACCCTTTCTGGCGCTTGATTTTTAACGATACGACGGGTTTTGTGGTGAAGCGACTAGGACAGGCGGTGATTGTCATTTTTGGGGTGTCTGTTTTAAGTTTTTTTGCCATTACGAAATCTCCCGGAAATTGTTTTTCCGAACTACGCAACAACCCCAGTACCCCTAAAAAGACCATCGAGCAGTTAGAAAAACAGCTTAACTACGATAAGCCCGAAGCATTGCAGTACCTTTTATGGTTGCGAAATACCCTAAATGGCGATCTGGGTGTGCGTTGTCAAGGGTTAGCTCCCGTCACGCCGTTAATTGTCGAAAGGGCTGGAAATACGCTGATCATGTCGCTTGCTTCGTTGATAACCACATGGTTGTTGGCGATTCCTCTGGGTATTTATAGTGCCGTTAAGCAAAATACTTGGAGCGATCGCTTAATTCAGATTGTCAGCTATGCTACGCAGGGTTTTCCTAGTTTTGTCTTGGCGATCCTATTATTGATGGTGGCGCAAAATACGGGCTGGTTTCCCGTGGGAGGCATGACTAGTATTGGGTTTGCCGATCTATCGCCTTTGGGTAAATTTCTCGATATCGGACATCACGCGCTTCTCCCGACCTTAACTTTGACTGTGGTCAGCTTTGCAGGATTGCAGAGGATCATGCGCGGTAGTTTGTTGGATGTATTACGTCAAGACTATATTAAAACTGCCCGCGCTAAGGGTTTGCCCGAAGGTAAGGTGATCTACGTGCACGCCCTCCGCAATGCCATAAACCCTTTGATCACATTGTTAGGCTTTGAATTTGGTGGATTATTGGGTGGAGCCTTTATTACAGAGTTCTTTTTTAGTTGGCCAGGTTTGGGTAAATTACTACTCGAAGCAACAAGAGAAAAAGATACCAATCTAGTCATGGCAGGCTTGATGTTGGGAACTTTAATGTTAGTGGTCGGTAATCTCATCGGTGATCTACTGCTTAAAGCCGTCGATCCGAGGATCAAGTTGGATGATATGGATTAAGCGATTACTTATAAAAATGGAGCTGTTGGTTATTGATGTTTCCTTTACATGACGACAATCCGACTCAGGATACTTCCATTGTTCTCTATACATTGATTTTAGTGAACGTGCTGATATTTGGATATCAAAGCAGTTTGCCCAACTTTCAACTGGGGGAATGGTTGGAAAATTGGGCTCTATTTCCCAAGGAATTAATTGCTAATCCCTCCAAACACGCGATCGCTTTATTATCATCCCAATTTCTCCACGGTAGTATCTTCCATTTAGTTGGGAATATGTGGTTTCTCTATCTATTTGGCAATAATATTGAAGATCGACTCGGTCACTGGAAATTTCTATTTTTTTACTTAATTTGTGGTGCGATCGCTGGGATTGGACAGGTGGTAACTGCTCCAACTTCGATGGTTCCGATGGTGGGAGCAAGTGGGGCGATATCGGGGGTAATGGGTGCGTATTTAATTCGATTTCCGCGTGCGAGGATTTTAAGTTTAGTTTTCCTCGGATTTTTTGTGACGGCGATTCCTATTCCTGCGGCGGTATTTCTCGGTTTATGGATTGCCGGACAAACTGTTTATGCAGCAATGGCGAATCCCAATTTACCAGGAATCGCCTATTTAGCCCATATTAGCGGTTTTGGCGCAGGGGCGATCGCAATGTTCTTAATCTTGAAATTTGGTAGGGCCAAATAGGTAAGGATGAGCGGCGCTTCGCGCCGCTCATCCTTCTTGTGGATTGAGAATCAAATTCTTCTATTTAGCAGAATCTCATATTGCTTAATTGTTTCTTCGGCTTGTTTTAAGGCTGTTGGACTTGTATAGAGAAGTTGCTTTGCTTGCTCGGCTAACTTGGCTAACTGGATATCTCCAGCATGACCCTTAGCGATCGCTTTTGCCTTCAACGCATCAAGCCTACCGCGCAACTCCTGACGATTTTGGATTGGCAGTCGATTTGCGACGATCGCCTTTTTTGAGATCGCGATATATTCGTTGATTTTGGTCGTGAAATTCTCTACGCCCACCTGTATGGGAACAGTTAACCCTTCTTTCTGCTTAGCTACTAATCTTTGCAACCATTGTTCCATCGCAGTAATTTGTTCGCTCGGTAATGGAGCAATAAGGTTGGAACAATCGCTAATTTTTGCTTGGCTTTCCGTAAAGGAAGCGATCGCTTCTTGATTTAAGGTAATTAATTGCTGCAATAGCATATTCGCCTGAGTAAAAGCATCTTGAAGCTTTGCTTTTACTCGGAAAAATTGCTCTATATCTCCACGCATCTTGTCGATTTGGCGATTAATATCATCGAAACTGGCGGAAGTTCCTAAGGGATCGGATTCAATGCGATCGCGCAAAGATGCTAGGTTTTGCTGAGATAGTTCTAGTTGGCTAGGATCAATTATCCCTAAAGACTCCCCTTGTCTCTGTAAATTGACAATTTCTGTTTCAGCGATATCCAGTTGTGGTTCTAAATCCGCCCATACGCGATCGACTTCTAAAATAACCTCTTTAGCAACCTGATAGGTTTTGATCATCGCTACTAAAAGTTGTAGAGGCGTAATTTTAAGACTGGTTTCGGCAGCAGAAAGTAATTCTCTTTTGGCTAAAGGAGTGATGACTGATGGTAACTGGATTGATGCTTGATTCAATAGGTTGAAGATTTCTTGTGCCTTTTGCTCGGCTCCTAAAAAACGGGGAATAGAAGCTCTGAGGCTTTTCGCTTTATTAATAGTTTGCGTTAACAAATCGAAGTGCTGCAAAAGTTCGCTAATTGCTGCCAATGCAGGTTCAACTTTAGTTTTGCTGACACCCGCAAGTTTGATAGGTATAAATCCCGAACTGCCCGTCAGTCGTTGATAAGCGATCAGATCGCATAGGTCATAGATATTGAGGCTGATGGCTTCGAGATTACCCTTCCAATCAGATAGCATTCGATCGACTTCTTCTAAGATCATGGCGATCGCCTAAAGCTCCAAGTGTAGTATAACTAATCGTTTTGGTTGTTCTGGTGTTTCTGTCTAGTTATCTCCTCTAAATTTTGTAGAAACTGCTGTCCCGACTGGGTTAGTTCGCAATACTTGACCAAGTCTATAGCAATGCTTCCATAGTTACTAGCTTTCTCTAAATCGCTAATATATTGAAAAGGCGGAACGATCGCAATTAGGTTGGAATCTCTCAATCTCCGCAATTCGGAAGCCGCATCTTTGCTCACATAAAATTCATGCATTGAATTGTCTTTAATGCCCTTGAGCTTTTCAATTTCTTTGGGCGTTAAAATCAAGCAATACATGAAGTTTTGCAGTTTATTCATGCGATCGATCTGTTCCTGCTGGCGTTTGTCCAGATCTTCTTTAGTTTGGAGCATTTCACTCCGCAGATCCTTAAATTCCGCTTTCAGTCCACCCGATGAAAAGTCGATGCTTTTAAATATGTCCGATGTTTGGGGTTGAAACAACAGAATGATGGCAATTAACGTAATGTCAGGGAAGGTAAAATCTGGGACTTTGGCAATATCGCCAACGCCCCTATCACGATGGGTGAAATTTACCGCTGTTTGCACAATCGGTACGGCGACAAATTTAAGTGCCAGGTACAGCAGGATAACGGTAGAGGCAAAGTCTAAAAAGTTTAACTTTCTTTTGGGTTTGTTTGGAGCCATAACTAAGATTTAGTGTAGCGGACGGCGGCGAGAAGTCCATATTCTAAGCCTTCTCCCAATGCTTTACAGGAGGCTGCAATAATATTGTCAGATACTCCCGCCGTTGTCCATCGTCTCTTGCCATTACTGAATTCAATTAATACCCTCGTCGTTGCTTGCGTGCCCGAATCGCTATTGAGAATTCGCACCTTATAGTCGGTGAGATAGAAATTGGCAATTTCAGGATAGAATCCGATTAAAGCTTTGCGTAAAGCGATATCAAGGGCGGCAACGGGACCATTACCTTCGGCAGCGGTGAGATGTTCTTCACCTTTAACCATTACTTTCACCGTTGCTTGGGAATTAACGCCTCCATCAATGGATAAGGATTCAGTAGTGCAATACACATGGAAACTGCTAATAGTAAAAAACTTGGGGCGATCGCCTAAGGCATCGCGGACTAATAATTCAAAACTTGCCTCTGCGGATTCAAATTGATAGCCGACCCGTTCGAGATCCTTGGTCATCTGCAAGATCTGCCTACAGGCTGCATCCTCTTTTCGCAGGCAAATGCCAAAGGTTTCTACTTTGGAGATGACATTGCTAATCCCTGCTTGCTCGGAGATGACGATGCGTCGATTATTCCCAATACTTTCGGGGGCGATATGCTCGTAGGTGAGAGGATTACGCTGGACGGCGCTGACATGGATTCCCCCTTTATGGGCAAAGGCAGAAGCGCCCACAAAGGGCGCATGATCGTCGGGGGCAAGGTTGACGATTTCACTGACTTGGCGGGAGACTTCGGTGAGTTGGGACAGCTTGGCGGTAGCAATGCAGTCATAGCCCATTTTTAGTTGCAAGTTGGGGATGACAGTACAGAGATTGGCATTGCCACAGCGCTCGCCATAACCATTAATCGTTCCCTGCACCATAGTTGCGCCATGCCGAACGGCTGCGATCGCATTGGCAACGGCTAAACCTGCATCATTGTGAGTGTGAATGCCTATTTGGGGTGAATTGCTGCCCCATTGCCTGAGGGATTCATCCACAATTTTGGTGATTGCTGCCACTTCGTCGGGCAGAGTGCCACCATTGGTGTCGCAGAGCGCAAACCATTTTGCTCCAGCGTCATGGGCAGCTTTGAGGGTTTTTAGGGCATAGTCGGGATTGTTTTTGTAGCCGTCAAACCAATGCTCAGCATCGTAAATAATATGGCGATCGCAACTTGTGAGATAGGCGATCGTATCGTCGATCATCGCGAGATTTTCATCAAGGGAGGTTCGCAAACCTTCAATGACATGGAGATCCCAAGACTTACCAAAAATAGCGACCCACTTAGTCTTGGCGGCAAGAATTGGCACGAGCATGGGGTCATCCTTTGCCTTTAGTCCCGCGCGTCTGGTCGAACAAAACACCACTAGCTCGGCATGATTAAGGGGACGCTGCTGCATTTGCCAAAAAAATTCATCATCCTTCGGATTTGCCCCTGCCCAACCACCTTCGATAAAGGCAACCCCCAATCGATCGAGGCGATTGGCAATGAGTACTTTATCTTCTACTGACAGTGACAACCCTTCGCGCTGAGTGCCATCGCGAAGGGTTGTATCGTAAATCAAAATGTTCTGATTTGCCATTTTTAATTGTTTTATAGATAAGGCTGCAGTGCAAAGCACCGTAACCCTATTTACCCATAGCCTTAACTAAGAAAATGCCACCAAAGTACAAAATGCCCACGGCTCCAGCCAGTAAACTCTGAGTCATCGGATCGGTTGATGGTGTCAGCACGGCTCCGAGGATCACCGCCCCCAAAACGACATAGCGCCATCCAGCAAGCATTTTGCTGGAGTTAACAATACCTGTCATTGCTAATAGGGCTTGAATTACGGGAATCTGGAAGGCTAATCCAGTGCTGAATAATAGCAACAATACAAACTCAAAATAGCGATCGATCGACCAAAACTGTTCGACAACATCCCCACCATAGCTAATAAAGAAATTGAGGGCGGCGGGAATCAATAGCTCGTAAGCAAAGACAATACCAAGCACAAATAAAATGCTAGAGCCAAAAACAATCGGGGCGATCGCCCGCTTTTCTTTGCGGGTGAGTCCTGGCAAGATAAACCGCACGATTTGATACAAAATGGCAGGGCTGGAGACTAGCAAGCCACTGTAGCCAGCTACTTTAATGGATACAAAAAAGTATTCCCCTGGCGCAAGTTGCAAAAATTTCACGCCTTGGGCGGGAATTTCCAAAAGAGCTACTATTTTGTTCACTACGGCAAAGCAGCCAATCACCCCGATGACTACGGCGATCAAGGCATAGAAAATACGCGATCGAAATTCTTCTAAATGATCGAATAGTGACATTTCCACATCATCGATCTCGTCTAGTTCATCAACCTCATCTGGATCGTCGACATTATTATCGACATTATGGACAGGAGGATCGATGGTGGCGATCGCTGTCTCCGCTACGTCCTTATCGACTGGTGGAGGAAAATCCTTTGGTTGCTCTGCTTCACTTACCGTCTCTAGCATGGTGTCGTTATTAAAGTCTACTGGTCGATTGCTTAACCCGATTGCTTAACAAACCTATCAAATAATCGAAGTATATCGATACTATAGCAACCACTATAGCAACCAAACCCAACTTTCGATTTTTCCACCCCTTTCTCCTGATAGCAGTTGATATAGAAATGATTGGTATTTATAGATAATTCAAATAAAAACTACAGCTTCGACTTCGCTCAGCTAGCTTACACCGAGGGCTGAGCGAAGTCGAAGCCCGTCTACAAGTTATTTAAAACAACTATA
>NZ_LIRE01000352.1 GCF_001402795.1 Pseudanabaena sp. 'Roaring Creek' | reverse complement strand
AGCCTTTATACAACGGAAAGTTCGCCCACCACGGCTACTCTTTTCAACTCCGCTTAGTTCTTTTTTATCATGGATTCACTGTCGCTTAACTTGTTTTCTGATTCGTTTTCATCCCGCCACTCATCCCTGTAAACGGATAGAGTGCGGGACTTCTCACTCACATTAGTTAAACCGATATTTAGTTTTTATACCAAATCACAAAATGGCGTAGCCATTTTGTGATTTTAAAACCCTTACTGGGTTTGTTTTTTAATTTCCAAAAGTGTAGCTACACTTTTGGAAATTGGTATTATAGCTGTCGCCAAATGTATTAAGAAATAAACCCCAAGAATTGACTGGCGGCGCTTCGCGCCGTCAGTCAATTCTTGGGGTTTATTTGTCCTCAATGATCTCGCTATTCCCTTTGGCGTTGCTCCTGAGTCCGATGGGACGAGCCGTACCAGTGCATTCAAATTTGGACAGACTATATCCAAAACCCAGTAAACTCGTTAGCATTGAGTAAGTCCTAATCAATTAACAAATCAATCAATTTTTTATGTCGGAAGCCATTCTTCTCAATACTTTTTTCTGGGCTGCCATTGCCCTACTCGCGATCGCCACCAGCGGAATTGGCTATCTTACCTATTTGGAATGGCAGGATCGTCGCCGTCGTGGAGGAAAAAGTTAAACCACTCATACATCCTATCTCTTGACCAAGGCGCATGCCATGCTAGCCCAAGGTTAATCGTTCCCACAAAACTTTCAGGCAGAGATGCCTCATTGACCGCCAAGCAAAATTTAAAGGTGGCGATCTGTTCCCATTGTTTGAGATGTTTGAATACGCGCACGATCGCTTGACGATAGGGATGATTGGGTTGTTCGTACCAGTCCTCGGAAACTTCGTTGGAGCGATCGAATCCTAAGTGGACGAGCGAAAGCTGCGGCGAGCCATTTTGGGGCGATCGCGCCGATCGGTCTTCAGTATCAGCATTGGCAAATAAATGCGTAAAAGCTGGAGATGTCTCCTCCTGTAGGAGCAGATCGTTAGCTGAGGCAACTTCTCGCAAGCGATCGAGCCATCCTAAGGGTTTATCCTCTGTCCACCGAATGCCGAGGGTGACGAGCTTTGACTGCAACAGCAAATGTCCGAGCTTCTCCGCTTTGGTTTCGAGATAGCGCGAGTTGTATTCATTGGTTTCGATCAGTAGGGGCAAACGTCCCACGACTTCAATATCGAAACCTTTGAGTCCAGCGAGTTTGCGAGGATTGTTGGTAATCAAACGCATTTTTTTGATGCCAAGATCGTGCAGAATTTGCGCCCCCACACCATAGGTTCGTAAATCGGCTCCAAATCCTAGTTTTTCGTTAGCTTCAACCGTATCTAATCCTCCATCTTGAAGGTTATAGGCCTTAATTTTGTTAATCAAGCCGATCCCCCGTCCTTCTTGGCGCAGGTAAACAACCACGCCCCAATTGGCAAACTCGATCATCTTTAAGGCGCTCTGTAACTGTCCGCGACAATCACAGCGCAAAGAACCGAGAGCGTCACCCGTCAGACATTCCGAATGCACGCGGACTAAAACTTCATTATCGGGAAAATCCTGCAAATCGCCTTTAACGATCGCTAGATGCTCCGTATTATCAATGGTGTTGCGATAGGCATAGACCTTAAAGTTGCCAAATAGTGAGGGTAAATTGGCTATGGCTTCTCGCCGTACAAAGCGATCGTGTGTGAGACGATAACTAATGAGATCGGCAATGCTGATTAATTTCAGGTTATACAGCTTGGCATATTCCATCAGTTCGGGCAATCGCGCCATCGAACCATCATCATTTTGGATCTCGCAGATTACGCCTGCGGGATAAAGCCCCGACATTTGCGCCAGATCCACTGCCGCTTCGGTATGCCCTGCCCGTTTGAGTACGCCACCATCCCTTGCCCTGAGCGGGAAAATATGTCCTGGTCGCCGCAGATCGTTGGGGCGCGTATGGGGATTAATGGCTGCTTGAATGGTGCGGGAGCGATCCTCTGCGGAAATTCCCGTGGATGTCCCATCCACCGCATCAATACTGACCGTAAAGGCAGTTTGGTGACTATCGGTGTTGCGATCGACCATCAAGGGTAAGTCAAGTTCATCTAGGCGATCGCCAGTCATTGATAGGCAGATCAGTCCTCTTGCCTTTACCGCCATAAAATTTATCATTTCAGGCGTGGCAAACTGAGCCGCACCGATTAAATCGCCTTCATTTTCGCGGTTCTCATCATCGACAACGATGATGAGACGACCAGATTTAAGGTCGTTGAGGGCATCGGGAATAGAGTCAAATTGAAACTTAGTCAAGGCTTACGGTAATGGCTTCAGGCTATTTATATCCATCATATAGCAATCTCTATAGTGCTTGACCGAGAAATATACAGAGTGGTCTAGGGATGCTGTCAGCGCTACTTGTAGCGCCATTTGCTAACCCAAGGGAGGAAGGCGGCGCTTTTTTTAGGAACATTTAGGCTCCTTATCCAGTCTGATGTGAAATATACATAAAATGTATAGGAGAAAACTCAAAATGACAAATCAGCCTAAGCGCTCTAGTACTGCGTTACTTGTTGCAATTAGTTTTATCGGAAGTTCGGCAATTTCCGCGATCGGCGCAACCTCTGCATTTGCTCAGACTACGTTTAATGATGTGCCTACGGGGTATTGGGCGCAAACTTTTATTCAAGAATTAGCTGCAAGAGATATCATTAAGGGTTTTCCCGATGGGGGATTCCGTCCAAACGATCCAGTAACCAGAGCGCAGTTTGCCGCAATGCTTAGTAAAGCTGTAAATAAAGCTCCTGTGAGGGGTAGCGTTACCTTTGTTGATGTTTCCTCAACCTATTGGGCAGCCCCCGCAATTCAAAAGTCTTACACCACGGGCTTTATGTCTGGATATCCAGGTAATGTCTTTGAGCCTACCCAGAATATTCCCCGCGTCCAAATTTTAGTTTCCTTAGCAAATGGCTTAAGTTATTCGGCTAGCCAACCAACTGAAACGACTTTACAAACCTATGCCGATGCTTCAGGTATTCCAAACTATGCCAGAAATAGCGTAGCTGCGGCAACGGAAAATCGCTTAGTGGTTAATTACCCCAACGTGCAATTTTTGAATCCTAATCAAACGGCCACTAGAGCTGAAGTTGCTGCTTTTATCTATCAAGCTTTGGTGAGATCTGGTCAAGCCAATGCGATCGCTTCGCCCTACATTGTGGGGCAGACCACTACTCCCCCAGTCCAAAATCAAACCAGAATTCCCGCTGGCAATGTAATTGCCCTTCAGTATTCTAAGGATAAGATTTTGTTGGGACCTAATGACAAAGTGCCTTTGACTTTATCGGTGTCCCAAAATATTGTTAATCCTCAAGGTGCGATCCTAATTCCATCTGGAACGCAAGTCGTTGGCGAACTGCGAACTGTATCGGGTGGATCTCAATTCTTTGCTAGCGAACTTGACTTTGCTGATGGACGCAAAGTACCAGTCAACGCAACTTCTAAGGTGGTAACTACAACTGAGAAGGTTGATAAAGGTGTAAGCGTTGGCAATATTCTTAAGGGTGCTGCCATCGGTGGAGCGGCAGCGGCTGCCATCTCTGCGGTTACTGGAGATCATGTCCTTGCTACCGAAAAACTGCTTGGCGGTGCTGGTGCTGGTGCATTATTGGGATTATTTTTAGGACGAGATAGCGTAACGCTATCTTCGGTCAATCCTAATACCGATCTAGCGATAACTTTAAATTCTGACTTACTACTCTAATTAGTGTCAGTTTAGTGTCAGTTTGAACTAAGCTAGCAAATTTTTAAAAACCCAAAAGTAAAAGCCTTGCTTCGCAGGGCTTTTACTTTTGGGTTTTGAGAGAGGGTTTGCGTAGCAAACCCTCTCTCAAAACCCAAAATATGAGTGGCGACGTTTTGCGCCGCCACTCATATTTTGGGTTTTGTGTTTTCAGCAAAACTTGCACTTAAAATAAAAACGAGCGGATAAAAATGAGCAGATAAAAATGAGCGGAGCTATGGAAGATCGCACGGAAATATTACGTCAATTAATGAAGTTAGTGAATATATCGAGCTTTCAAATTCTTAGCGATCGCACGGGGGTATCTCGGAGAGCGATCGATACTCTACGTAAAGGCAACGCAGCGACCTTGAAGTATAGCAATTTAGCTAAATTAGCAGAGAGTTTAAACATTGAAGTAACTGAATTGATTGCCAAGTTTATTCCGTCAGATCTAAGTCCAGATCCAAATCTAAATCCAGCCCTAAATCCAGATTCGTATTTAGATCCCCATCCAGATCTACAAGCTCCGAATGACAACGCCGATGCATCTACTGTCACGATTGCTAATTTACGGACTGAATATCAGCGGCTACAGCAAAAATTAGAGCATCAAACCCAAGAATTGCGATCGCAGTTTGAGAGGGAAACCTTTTACCAATTGGAATCGTTACTGTTACAACTGCCATCAGCAGCTTATGCCGCTCAAAATAATCCCAATATGCTTGCTAAAAATATTTTACCCCTCTGGCAACCTTTAGATCAGCTCTTGCAGAAATGGGGGATTACGTCCATTGGTTCCGTTGGGGCAGAGGTTGTCTACGATCCTCAAAACCATCAATTAATGGAAGGAAGCGATCGCATTGAGGAAGGGGCTCTAGCGATCGTTCGTTATGTGGGCTATCGGAAGGGTGAGAAATTGCTATATCGAGCTAGGGTTGCAACCATCACAGAATTGTCTCCAAGGAGTGAGATATAGAAATAATGCATGGGTTGTGAATAAATCTAGACTTTTGACTCGATTCTCAAGAATTTTAAATATCATAAAACAATGCCAACTTCCATTGCTCTCATCGCCCATGACTCCCAAAAAGCTGACATGATGGCGTTAGCCCAAAAGTACCAAACGACCCTATCGCGCTATCACACTATTGCTACCGCCAATACTGGTAAACAGGTTCAAGCTGCAACAGGACTACCGATAGAGCTCATAAAATCGCAGCGGGATGGCGGAGATATTCAAATTACGGCTCGTGTGATTGCGGGGGAGATTGCCTGTGTTCTCTGGCTCTGCGATCCCGATCAACTGCAAACGATCGCTGCTAGTCTTCTTAATCTATTGCGGATATGCCAAATCTATAACGTTCCACTCGCTACCAATCTCTCGACCGCTAATGCTTTGTTGCAATCTCTCCAAAAAAGTCGCGTCGCGCATCTGATATTTAATCCCGTAGCAGGACAGGGGAATCCTGATGCGGATCTGGCGATGATTCGTCAGATATTGGAGCCGCAGATCCAATTGAACGTTATTTTTACAAAACCTGATTTGAATCCGACCGATCAGGCAAAAGCGGCGATCGCTTCGATTCAAAGGCGGCGATCGCTAATTTCCGACACTAATTTTGTCATTGCCTCTGGCGGCGATGGAACGATCTCCGCCGTTGCCAATGCTCTCATTGGGACGGGGATTCCCCTTGGGATCATTCCTAGAGGTACTGCTAATGCTTTTTCCGTCGCTTTGGGCATTCCCACAGGGGTAAAGCAGGCTTGCGAAACGATCCTTACGGGGAATACTTGCATTGTGGATGCCGCCCGTTGCAATGGTTTTCCCATGATTCTGCTGGCTGGTATTGGCTTTGAAGCAGAAACGGTCGAACGAGCCGATCGAGAGATGAAAAATCTCTTAGGTCCTCTTGCCTATCTTATTGCGGGAGCGCAACAACTGTTGGAACAAAAACTCTTTGCGGTTGAGGTGGAAATTGATGGTTCCGTTACCGAGTTTCATTGCGGCGCGATGACTATTGCTAATGCTGCCCCACCGACCTCAGTATTGGCGCAAGGATTGGGAGAAGTGATTCCCAATGATGGATTATTGGATGTAACGATCGCGGTTTCCAAAAATGAGAGCCTCACCCTTACCGATCGCCTATTAGCGATCGATGTTATTGGTAAGCTATTTACTTCTGCATTAGTGAAAACGCCGATTGAGAATGAAGTTTTAGCCTGTTTTAGAACGAACAAAATCAAGGTAACGGCGACTCCACCTCAAAAAGTAGTAGTTGATGGCGAGATAATTGGCACAACTCCAGTGGAAATAGTATGTATTCCCGATGGATTAACTCTTTTTGCTCCATTGGTGAACAGCCTCATTCCCGCGAAAAGGTCAGATGAAGCTTAGCGAAGTTCTTTTTGCCTAAGGCAAAAAGAACTTATTGATAGTACAATCTTCTGCCCGCAGTCAAAAAATATCCTGAGAATGCGGGTATAGTTGTTTTAAATAACTTGTAGACGGGCTTCGACTTCGCTCAGCCCTCGGTGTAAGCTAGCTGAGCGAAGTCGAAGCTGTAGTTTTTATTTGAATTATCTATA
>NZ_LIRE01000725.1 GCF_001402795.1 Pseudanabaena sp. 'Roaring Creek' | reverse complement strand
AGCCAATTAACGATAGCCAAAATCAAAATCAAAATTAAGCGATCGCCCAAGATAGCGGCGCGCAGCGCTCCCCCATAAAAAAGTATGGAAGTCTTACAGTTAAGCGTTTTGGACTTACCACCAGTTAACCCACTGGGAATAATGCCTAGATTTGGGATTAGCGGAAAAGATGCGGAAGCGATCGCCAAACTAGCCGAGGCAATTGGAGAAATTCGGCTTGACCAATTGCCAGAGGAACTCGCAGGCAAAGGTAAAAGCGATCGCCACACGCAGGCGGCGATACCAATGACAATCGAAGCCAAAAGCATCGAGGACAAAAACGATAAATTTCTGGAAAACCCTATCAATCGCGATAGTTTTCCAGAAATTCTCGAACCCATACCCACTCATGGGTATGTTGAGCATTACTTTGTGATCGGCAAAAACAAGAAAGTATATTTTTATACCAGATACGTCTATCAGGACATTTCTGGAAAACTGCGACACCACCACATCAGCAAGAAACAGACCGAGGCGATCGCCGCACTTTGGAAAAGTGGTGCAAGCGCCAAGGAAATATGTGTGGCGATCGGCAAAAAGTATTTAGGCAAAGATATTAGCTAGGGACTGTTTGAGCTTGACAGGATTTTTGCGGATATACAACTGCACAACCGCCAGCGACTTATGACCCGTAATTTGTTGAATATTGTGTATGTCCATACCGTTCTCATAGAGCTTGGTAATGAACGATCGGCGCAGACTATGCCCAGAAATACCCCGATGGGCATAACCCGCCGCCGCCACAGCCCGACGCAACCATAGATCGGCAGCCTTCCAGCAAATCGGCTGACCGTCCTTAACGGGGGAAGGAAATAACCAAAGACTATTGCAATGGGTAGGACGGTAAGCAGCCAGACCCTCAGCCAACCTGTCAAAAATAAAAGCCTGTCGTGTGGACCTGGAACCATCGGGCGACCCTTTACGAATATGGGCGGGAAAAGTAATTTCGGGCAGCGCTCGACAATTGCCATCGTACACATCAGAAATTTTCAACTTAGCGATCGCACCAAATCGCTCGCCCGTATAACGAGCGATCGTAAAAAATAATTTATGGTCGCGAGACTTTAATTGCTTAAAAATGCGATCGAGTTCGGCATCACTCAAAATTTCGGCTTGACCGTTGCGATTATTTTTCCCCATGTCAACATTCCACTTTTAGAAGAAATAGATAGAAAAGTGGAATAGATGCAACTATCACCACCCAAGAGTATAGCCCTAAAGTCAATCAGCGTATAGTTATCAACAAAAAAAGAGAGCTTCCATTTTTATACAAAAGTGGAAGATTGCCGTCGCGGAGACAGCGATCTAAATTAATGGATGACTTGACAATCTCGTTACACTCACTCGCCTTGGGAAGTCAAGCAGCGAGGCAAACTTTCAAAAGATGGCTGGATCATTAGCAGATTTTAAATATATCGCCGATGACGGCAGCGCGTGGTTAGTCAGGATTGACAAATCCAACGCACTCGCCACAGGGACGGGATTCGTACCACTTACCCAAGCCGACTTAGGTTTGAAATATCTACCAAGAAACCTTGAACTTAGATATGTCAACTGTCGGCATCCAACCCGCCCCATCAATCGGACAATTTACTGTCAGTCAACATCCGCCCCAATTTGGCTGGGAACTACTAAAACTATTTCCTTGCGCGACTATCAAGATGGAAGTGTGCAAGCTTTCAATGTTGGTAAGCGAGTTGCAGAGAAAGAAAAGTACCGAGTTAATTTAACCGACACGTACCAAAACGACACCCCATAAGAAAGATATGGCATCTGGAACAAGCAGATACAAATACAAAACAGATAAAGGGAATATTTTCTATGCTCGTACCGATAACGCTCCAGAATTACAACCAATTCGCGGGGCTGAACCAGTCGGCAACGTCACGGAAAGTATTACTTTTGAGTTTTCCAAAAATGCAAAAGAAGTAGGCATGAAGCCACGTTCTTGCATTTTGAAACTAAAGGGAACTCAATCAGCAACAGGCTGTTTAATCAGCCCGAATTCAATTACAAAGCGCGTTATCGTGCTTGACCCTGCAACTGTATTACCCCAACAGGGAAGCGAAATTACAGTTAATGGGCGCGTTTGGATAGTCTCGTCCATCTCTTCAGAACACGCTAGATAGGTTAATAACAATGGCTCGTGGTATTCAACTAAAAGAATGCAAGTATGAGATTGATATCTTTGTAGGGGCGAACAAAGTCCGCACTGTGCTTAACATTTGCTATATCCACATGGATAAATTCAATGTAGGCACGGCTGATAACAAAATCAAGGAAAGCGGAAGTGCAATCACTCCTATCCCTTTTAATATTTCATTGCGAAAGAATGAAAGGGAAATTGGTATCCATCCCAGACACGTAATCTGTAGACGGGAAGAAACAGGCTCGGCTAGCGCTTGCTATGGCGTAAAGCCCAAACGCCTTGTCATGATTCCCGTGCTGACTTTGGCACAATTCAACACCCTCCAAGAATACGACCTCAAATTAGGCGGTACTCAGCCTAATACAACTATCAGGGTCAACCATAGCAACGACGGTACGGCTTTCTTGGATTACACGATCATCCATAAAGTCGATCAATTCATGCTGTAAGCATCTCTTAGCAATCCTTTCCAATTCATTCTCAAATCAAAATAACTTAAGGAGAAATAAACCATCATGTCCAATCCAACCAGTACGCAGCTCCTCAATGTTGCAGATACCGCGCTAGCCAGTGCCTTAACCTCTCTTGGCTTGCCAGCTACCAGCGATGCACGCTTGGCAATTCGCGAAATCTTGAATGCTTTGCAAACTCAATATGCTACTAATTTTGGTGCAACAGCACCCCTAGTTACCTACACCAGTAGCAAGAGCGCTCAAAATATCGATCTGGAAACCCAGCGTGAAACTTATACCTTCACGGTAGATATGGCGATCTCTCTCACCGCGCCCAAAGATGAGCCTGTGGTAGCCACACCTTAGGCAAAATCTAGGAACAATCAAACCCAGATAGCGTTTGTCAAAGTGGCGATCGCTATCTCGGTCATAGCGATCGCCTTTGGCTGTGGCTAATCAAGCTATTGTGCAAATTTATAAAATACCAGTGGTTCCAATGGTCGAAACTTTTGTAGGAATCTTAGTCAGTATCCTTACAGGACTGATGTTTTACGGGATTAAGAGAATCGACTCTCTCGACGAGAGAATCGATAAAATTCAAGTATTCTTGGCAAGATTTGAGAGCTATTTACCCAAACGTAGAAGCGATCGCAACCGAAACCAAGACGATCAACATCACACCACAACAAACGAGCCTTGGTATTCGGAAAATTCTGGAATAGAGTTATAGCTCCATGTCGCAGGCTCAGACACTACAGGATATCTATTCCAAGATTGCCGATATTTACGATAAATTCTGCAATCTTGGTACGACTAGCGATACCTATACCAGTATCGCTAGCCCTTTAGTTTTGGATGCCAATGCCTATACGAGTAGTTCGGGAATTACCTTAACCAATCCCACTAATTCCCAAGAAATTACCGACGCTCAAACCCAGCTAAACAATCTATTAAACCTAGCTTTGAAGCTTGCCAAAGACGATCGGCTCAGTACGGACGAGATTGTAACCCAAAGCGACGGCTCGATCGTCCCAATTCCCAAAGGTTCCCCGATTGCTCTTCTTCCAGAATTAATTAAAGTTTTGGTTTTATTCAAAGCACCTCTAAAAGTGCTTTTGAACATAGTTGTAAATATCATTGAAGAAGTTCTCTTAGAACATATTAAGAGAAAGCTCAACGAGAAAACCGCACAGCTTTACGGAGTAACAAATATCACAGCTTCGGCAGTCGTCAAGATACCGAAAGATGCTGAAAAACTTTATTGTCGGTTTACCAATAT
>NZ_LIRE01000351.1 GCF_001402795.1 Pseudanabaena sp. 'Roaring Creek' | reverse complement strand
ACTAAGTTACTAAGCAACTAAGCAAAACTAGAAGAGCGTAGCGCCTGCGTAGCGGGCGCTACGCTCTTCTAGTTTTATAGCAAGGAATACCAAAACCCGTAAAGTTTCGCCCCTACGGGGCGAAACTTTACGGGTTTTGGTTTGTAATTAATTATGCCTAGCTACTTACAGCAATTATCGATCAAATGAAACACTAGAAAAACTTTGAAAACCTTGCTTTGCAAGGCTTTCAAAGTTTTTCTAGGTTTGGGTTTGAGCGCAAAGCGCTGTAGGAAAAAAATAGGACGCTCAGCGAACATATCCCGATCGCTGAACGAAGTCGAAGCCTCTCTTCAAATCATTTAGGATAGCTGTATAAGTACTTGTGCAAAATAAATTACGGAACCATATAAAGTTGCGCATCGCTGGGGCGCAACTTTATATGGTTGGGTCTGTAATTTATTTTGCCTAGCTACTTATTACTTTGGTTAAAAATATGAGATTTTAAAGATATGAGCCAGAATCCACGGTCATTATTACAAATATTTCAGAGTTTTTTACTGCCCGTAATTCGGATTTTGGTATTTGCTTATCTTGGTCTAGCGATCGCTTTATATTTCGGGCAATCCAATCTAATCTATATGCCGAGCAAAGATTTATTAGAAACCCCAAAAGACAATGGATTAAAATTTGAAGATATTCAAATAACCACCAAAGACAATATCAATTTATATGGCTGGTTCGTACCTGCAACCGACAGCGATCCCATTGGTAAAAGCATAATTCTGTTTTGTCACGGCAATGGCGGCAACATCAGTAATCGCGTGAGTTATCTACCAATTTTCAGAGATTTAGGATTATCCACCCTCCTATTTGACTATCGCGGCTATGGCAAAAGTGACGGAACCCCCACCGAAGAAGGAACCTATGCCGATGTCGAGGCTGCTTGGCAATACCTAACCCAAGAGAAACAAATTCCGCCCAAGAAAATTATTATCTATGGTGAGTCCTTAGGTGGCGCGATCGCCTCTTATCTCGCGCAAAATCTCGCGCAAAAGACTTCACAGGACTATGGACAAGACTATAAAAATGCGGCAAGAGGCTTGATACTAGCATCAACATTTACCTCAGTCAGCGATCGCGCCGCCGAGCTTTACCCATTTCTGCCAATTCGCCTACTATCGCAATTTTCCTACAACTCCATCGATCGCCTACCCAAAATCAAGATTCCCGTCTTGATAATTCACAGTATCGACGATGAAATCATTCCATTTCATCATGGCGAGAGAAACTTCCAATCTGCCAATTTGCCTAAAAAACTTCTTAAGATCAAAGGCGATCATAACGGTGGTTTCCTAGATTCTCTCGAAACCTATCGCACTGGGATTAGCGAATTTGTCCAAAGGATCTAAGTAGCTAGGCATAAGTAAACTTAAAAACCAGAAGAGCATACCGCCCGCTGCGCGGGCGGTATGCTCTTCTGGTTTTGGTTTTTAATTATGCCTAGCAAATTGGCTACTTTACTCAAAAAGCTATTTCTCGAAAGGCTATATTGTAGAAAGTAGAAAGCAATATC
>NZ_LIRE01000350.1 GCF_001402795.1 Pseudanabaena sp. 'Roaring Creek' | reverse complement strand
GCGTAAGGTGAGTCATTAAGATTTTTTAAATGCCTTATTTGTTCTATAGGAATTTGGTTGAGTCTAACATCGGCAGCTTTTGCCTGTAGACAGCCTGAAGTAATTAGTTATGTTGGCTCAATGAATCAAGCTCAACAAGCCTATTATTTAAAGAAAAATACCTTCGCCCAAAATTTAAATGAATTGGGTGTAGGAGTGCCCGAACAAACTGAATATTATCTTTACAAGACCGTTATGACTCCTCATGGAGTTTTAAATTTTGGAACAGCTATAAATAATCAATTGGGATCGGATGTAAGTTGTCAATGGAGATGTGATGAAGGAATTCGCTGGCCTTGTGCTGACAATCCAAATAAATGTGGGGATAGCGATAGCAATTATCTATTCTGCACCTCTCGTATTGAGTCCTGTAGAGGGGCTAATTATGTGGGAGCGGTATATCTAAAGCAAATCAATAATAAATTTACGACATTATCAATTTTATGTACATCGGGTTTTGGAGTAGAGGCAACACCGATATTTCAAAATGGTGATTATGTTTGCGCTCCTAACTCTAAACAAGTTAGGTAGTCATATGGGCATCTCTAAAAATTCAAATTCAAGGCAAACTAGCAACGAGAAATCAGTGCTTTCAGACTTTATCTTTCACTCAAAAGTTAATTAATAGAGATGCTCATATATTGAAAAAACTAATCGCCAAGGTTTGACGCTAAACTAGTCTTTTAATATCGCCAATGGTACGATAAAAACTACCATTGGAAGATTCGCGAATTTCGTCAACGAGATAACGTGCGCCTGCTTCACGAATGTCTTTGGGGAATTGCACTTTCCAAGTCTGGTCATAGCCATCAGAGATAACCCGAATTCTCAACTTGCTGCCTTCTTGGAAACATTCTAATAATACACCTCGGCTAGGATCTGAAGTGGTTTCCAAGGTCGTAGATGGCAGCACATCCTCTAATTTCGGAGCCTTGATATTAATAGCCAGCGTAAATGTTCCTGCTTGAGCCGCTTGAATGGCAGTTTCACTAGCATCAATGCAAGCAAAAGAGCCATCCGTTGTCACAATATACAATCTTCCATTAAAAAACTGCATCGAAAAAGCAGATCCACAACCCGTTCCCAATTTCCAAAGGCGATCGCCATCATGATTAAAACAATAGATCGAAGAACAGTTATCACCAGCAAATACATATTCGCCATCGCCTGCGGTAGCACAGGAATAGATAGCCGCATCACATTTATAAACCTTGCTGATTTCGCCTTTTTTGGTAAAACTCTGAACTAGACGATTAGAAGTGCCAACATAAATCATTGACTCCTCTTGCCAGCCAAACAGAACGGATCCATTGGTGGGCTGATTCCAGATCATCTGTCCATCCTCCCAGTCATACATCGTCACGCCTTGACTATGTCCGTGGTAGATGCCAATCTCATCGCAACGCACCATCCAGCCATGATTACCCGCACTATTTTTTGTCCATTTAGACTCATCCTCATGATTGATTGTGGTAACGCAACCATCCTTATCTGAGACCCCTAAAATGCCATCGCTAATATCTAGCCAAAAAATATCCACATCCCGCGCAATCTCATAGGCAACACGCGGCACTTTTCCACCCAAGTCATAGACCTTACCATCATCACATCCTGCATATAGCCAATCGCGATCGCTAACAATACACTTCACACCATCAGGTAATTTGAACTGATTGATTACTTGACCATCATGGGTGAGCGTATAGATTCGCCCATCTTGATTGCCAACCCAGCAACCTATTTCATCGATCGATACTCCAAAGGCGGGGGCTCCAGTGGCAAACTTCCACATTACTGGCGACTGTTGCGCCGTTGACTTACTGCTAGAAATTTCTCGACGAGTAATCGCCCGTTTTTTGCGTTCGCCCAATACAGCTAGCTCATAACCCTTGCGCTTCTTTTCGTTGATTTTTTTGGTGGCATCAGCTAGAGCTTTCTCAGGTGTATCAAAGGTAGAGACTTTGGTTTGTCCGCGATCGCCAATGCGACCATAACGAATCGATACATTTGTACCATTCACAATTACTTCATAAAACTTGTGAGAACCACTATCTCCTTCCGATAGCTCTAAATATGTTGTTTGTTCTGACATAAGCAATCCATTGGCAGTTTTATAAACTATAGCTGTCGCTAATTGTACTAGGACATAAACCCGAAGAATTGATTGGCGGCGCGAAGCGCCGCCAATCAATTCTTCGGGTTTATGTCCTAAGTCAAGTGACTGTAGCTACGGAAAACAAGAGAGGTGCGACACGAAGTGCCGCGCCGCTCTTGTTCGTTTTGCACCCTTTTAGATATGGCATAATAGCGATATTGCGATATATTGCCGAAACGTTGAACCAATCCTACTTTCAGTCTGAACATTTACTCTTTGACCCAACCACACCAGATTTCGATGCAGTAAATATTGTCTTTGCTTTTCCCAATACCTACACCGTGGGAATTACGAGCTTAGGCTATCAAGGCGTATGGGCAAATTTGGCTACGCGATCGCAGGTTAACGTCAGTCGATGGTTCACCGATGCCCATGAGGACTTACCTAGGAAGATTGAAATATTAGGCTTTTCGTTTTCATGGGAACTAGATTATGTCAATATTCTTGCCGCTTTAAAAAAATTTGAGATTCCCATCGATACCTGCGATCGCACTGACGAGCATCCGTTAGTTTTTGGTGGAGGGTCAGTCCTCACCGCCAATCCCGAACCCTTTGCTGCGTGGTTTGATATTATTCTGCTCGGTGATGGCGAAGAATTAATTGGGAATTTCCTCAATGCTTACCAAGAAGTCCGCCATGCCAGTCGTGAAATAAAATTGCGTCATTTAGCCAAACTAGATGGAATTTATGTTCCATTATTGTATGAAGTAACCTATGAATCCGATGATGGGGCGATCTCGTCCATTCAACCCATAGATTCAGATATTCCTGCCACAATCCACAAACAAACCTATAAAGGGAACACCCTCTCAGCCTCTACAGTGGTTACAGAGAAAGCCGCATGGGAAAGTATCTTTATGGTGGAAGTGGTACGGAGCTGTCCAGAGATGTGCCGCTTCTGCTTGGCGAGTTATTTAACGCTTCCCTTTAGAACCGCTAGTCTAGAGACGAGTCTAATACCTGCGATCGCGAAGGGACTAAAAGTAACCAAACGACTGGGCTTACTCGGTGCATCAATTACCCAACATCCTGAATTTGATTTATTGCTAGATTATCTCGCCCAGTCTCAGTTTGATGATGTCCGCCTCAGTCTTGCCTCAGTCCGCACCAATACCCTAACGGAAAAATTAGCGCGAATCCTCTCTACCCGTGATAGTCGCTCTGTCACCATTGCGATCGAAAGCGGTTCCGAACGTTTGCGCGAAATCATCAATAAGAAATTGCATAATGATGAAATCAAGCAAGCGGCAATCAATGCTCAAGCTGGTGGCTTGAAATCATTAAAACTCTATGGCATGGCAGGCGTGCCTATGGAAAATGATGACGATATCGAACAAACCATCGAAATGCTAATTTCCCTGCGCAAAATTGCGCCAAAATTAAAGATCGCTTTCGGTTGCAGCACCTTCGTTCCGAAATCCCATACGCCTTGGCAATGGCAGGGAGTCAGCACCACTGCCGAAAAGAAAATGCAGCATTTTCGTAAAAAACTATTGCCCAAAGGGATTGATTTTCGTCCTGAAAGTTATAAGGATTCGCTGGTGCAAGCAATGATATCTAGAGGCGATCGCCGTTTGACTAAATTACTGATTTTGGCTTGTAGCTATAGCGATGGGGATGTCCCCAGCGATGGTTCCTATAAACGCGCCTTTAAGGAACTGCGGGGACAGTTGCCACCTTTAGCTTGGTATGTCCATGAAGATTGGGATGTACAGCAAATTCTGCCTTGGCAACATCTCCGTAGTGCTTTGCCCGTAGAGACATTAATCAAACATCGCGAAACTTCTTTCGCCTATTAAAAATAGAGGTGGCACTTACGCCGCATCTATTATACCAAAGCACAAAATGGCGTAGCCATTTTGTGCTTTGAAAACCCTTACTGGATTTGGTTTTTA
>NZ_LIRE01000349.1 GCF_001402795.1 Pseudanabaena sp. 'Roaring Creek' | reverse complement strand
GTCCTAACATTACTGAATATAGCTATATAGCTACGGTTACTTAGTGCAAAACAAACCCCAAGAATGGACTGGTGGCGCTTCGCGCCACCAGTCCATTCTTGGGGTTTGTTTTGGCGATGGTTGTATCTTGTTTATTGGTTGGCAAGAAAGTAAAAAGCAGAGGGGATTTTTTGATTCCCTCTGCTTTTGTTGAGTTGGATAATTACCCATCTGTAAAGGGTTTAACGATTTTCCAAAAAGTGTATGGAATTCCAAGACTCAAAACAAGACAAACCGTTAATTCTGCCATAGCTCAAGGGATGGGTTTTGTATAGTCAATTTTTAGTTAGTAGTACGGACTACTTTTATAGCCTTCTAGCTTACAACTTTAACCATATTTTCGCTATCTCCAGTTGGGTGATATAGCAACGTAAGGTTTGCTTAGGTCATAACCCCCCGAAAGATGAGTGGCGGCGCAAAGCGCCGCCACTCATCTTTCGGGGGGTGATTATTTCTTACGTTGCTATATTTTGAGACGCTTTTCATAAGATTGCGGCGCAATTAGATTTTTGCCTAAAATTTTTTCGCCAAACTGTCAAACTTGTGATAGTCTGTCTCCCTGACGGGGTTACTCCGAAAGCTTAAGTAAAAAACTAAGTAAATAAATCGTTTCTCACACAAGGAAGTGATATCTGTGAAAAATCTAAATAACTTAAATAAAATTTTGATGGGTTTATCCGCTTTAGGATGTCTATCAGCGATCGCTAATGTTCCTGCCGCCCAAGCACAGCCTGCTTATGGTAGCTACGTTGGTGTCGGCGCAAGCTTTGGTTTTACCAGTGGGAACACCAGCGCAGGCGAAAGTTCGCGCACATCTGGGCTAGTTGCAGCACGTTATAAGTTTCTAGAATTTCCTGTTTCTGTAAGAACTCAAATATTGATTGGCAATAGCACTGCCGTTGTGCCCACCGTTTCCTTTGACGTACCATTAAACTTTGATACGGATATTTACATTGGCGCAGGCGTATCCCTTTCTAATACAGTGGACACCACACCCGTAGGCAACAAAAATAGTTTTGTGATTCAGCCTGGGATTGACTACACATTGCCCAACAGCAATCTAGTACTATTTGGTAACGTGATTTTTGCCTTTGATGCCTATCGCAACTCTTCTGGTACATCCGCAACCTCGTTGCAAACTGGTCTGGGTTTAAGGTTCTAGTAAAGGCATTATTCATCATGTCTCCACAACGAAAAATAATAAAGTGCCATTGAAGGAAACGGCACTTTATTCGCCTTGCAGAATATATTTCAATTTGCTTAGTTCCGTCTTTTGGAGGCAAACAATGATTTTAGATCGTCGTCATCCATAAATTGCCATTCATAAATTGCCATCAGTAAACTATAAAGGAATTTCCCAAAATAACAAAAAAGCATTGCCGAAGCCTTTTGGCTTGGTTCGCGATCCAAAGAAAATTTATATTCTACCAAGACTTGCTTTGCCATATTTGCTGTAGAGAAGAATGACAAATATAGCTACAGTCACTTGTCTTAGGACAAATCGCCCAAGAATTGGGTGGCGGTGCTCCGCGCCGCCACCCAATTCTTGGGCTTTGATTTCCCAAGCAAAACTCACATTGCTATACCTTTAGTTACAAGCAAATAACAAGAGCGCAATTTAATCCAAATTAAGATGATAATATTCGTAAAACTGTTACAGGTAAGACGATGAGCGCACCAGCACCAACTGCAACCAAGATCGGACTTAACACCTCTCTGCCCAGTATTCGCCGCATTCACGGCATTATTCGCGATAAAAACGAAGTTGAGATCAAGCTACTCACGGGAGATCAACTGCGGGGCAGAATTGTTTGGATTGATGACCAATGCCTTTGTATGGATGCATCTGGGCATAAAATTGTGATCTGGCAACATGCGATCGCTTTCATTAAGAGTTAACCAATTTTTTTAGCTAATTTTTTAGCTAATTTTTTAGCTAATTTTTAAGCCATAAGGTAATTATGGGTGGCGCAGAGTGTTGATCTTAATTGCCCTATTTAGATGACACTTTCGTGTCTGGGGCTCAACAATGGTTTTACTAAAGCTGCAAAACCTGTAATACCAATTCCCAAAATGGCAACGCCATTTTGGGAATCTCAAAACCTTACTGGGTTTGTTTTTTAATTCACTGAAGTGTTGCCTCACTCCAGTGAATTGGTATAAAACGTTTATGGAGTAAATATGGCTTCATCACCTTCCGTAGAGAAGTCACCGCTTGTGATTAAGTGGGAGAAGTTAACCGATGATGTCCAGTTAGAGGAGGAACCTGTGGAAAACGAAGGACAACCACTTTTGGCTGGGGCTTTGCGAGAAAGCTTGGAACTGGCGGATTGGATTCAACCTGAGATGCTCATTGCATCTAACTTAGGATTATGTGCCACTGTCAACGATACATTATCGATCGCTGCACCAGATTGGCTATATGTTAGCTCCGTCAAAAAATTAGAATCAACGGGCGATCGCCGCAGCTATACCCCCATTCTCGAAGGCTCAATTCCCAACTTAGTGATGGAGTTTCTATCTCGCCATGATGGGACTGAATATTCCGTAAAGCGGACATTGCCCTTTGGTAAGTGGTTCTTTTACGAGCAGATTTTGCATGTGCCCATATACGCTATTTTCGAGATGGCGACGGGTCGGCTAGAGGTCTATCACTTGGATAGCGATCGCTATGAATTAGCGCAGCCTAATGCTGAGGGACATTTCTGGATTGAATCTATGAAATTGTACCTAGGTGTATGGCAGGGTAAAAAAGAAGGAAGGGATGGCTATTGGCTGCGTTGGTGGGATGAACTTGGCAATATGCTGCCTTGGGCGATCGAACTTATTGAAAGGGAACGACAAGGATCTGATGCATCTGTTCTAAGTAGTTCGGCATAAGTAAACTTAAAAACCAGAAGATCATACCGCCCGCGCAGCGGGCGGTATGATCTTCTGGTTTTGGTTTTTAATTTATACCAATTCCCAAAAGTGTGGCTACACTTTTGGGAATTGAAAACCAAACCCATTAAGGGTTTTAAAAACACAAAATGGCGTAGCCATTTTGTGCTTTGGTATTACGAAGAGATGGTCATGAAGTAGTGTTTATGAAAGCGGTGTATGAAAGCGGAATTTTATTACAGTCAGCGCAAATACGAATGCATTGTGGTTTCACTGTCGCAAGATAATTCTCCCGATGCCCTAAGTGATGGAGAAACAAAAGAATTACGTATCCGTAACCATGAGGGCGAAGTTCTAGCGGTTCAGCAAGGTCAAAAAACGGCTTTACGTGGTAAAAGTCGGGCGACTTCTAAGGTCGTTGATATCTTAAAGAATGATTATTACAACTTAATTAAAGCTGCGGTCAATGCGCTGGATTTAGCGGAAAAGCATCGGCTGATTGCAGATAAAGACGAACAAATTCGCTTGCTTAATGCGGAAATTGCTATTTTTAGGGAAAAGTCAAATCTCTCAGATTCCGAAAGAGCGGAAATAGTTCAATTAAGAGATCAAATTAGCACCTTATCCGATCGCCAAAATACTTCTCCCTTTACCTATAATCAACTGGAAACAGAGAATAAGCTCTTAAAAAGATTGGGTAACAATGCTTGGCAAAATCTGGAGATATCGAGTAAAAAGGATCTTCTAAGCGCCTATAAGCACAAATATCTCGTGGAAGCGGATATTTTTACCGAAAACTTTTCTGACTATAAGCCTTCCTGTTTATATATAGCCAATGTGGTTGAACGAGAAATCGTGCAGGTTTTCTTTAAAAATTTTTACCATTTCCTATGCCGCCAAAACCCAAGCCACAAGGAATTTACGATCGCGGGAGTAAACCTCAGACCTAGAGGGAAATATACCATTGGCAACTTGCCCTATCTAATTGCTGAGGAATGGGATACTTTTAGCGATGAAATTTTAAATAGAGAGAGTTTAGCAAGTGAGGATCGCGATCGCCTTTACTATCACAAATTCTGCGATCGCAAAATATCAATTAGCGATCGCCAATTAGTCAATCAATTTTTAGTCCAATGGAAGCATCCAGTTTCTCTATGGTTATCGAGAAATAAAAAAGCAGCTAGTAAAATCGATCAAGTTGCAAAGTTACGGAATCTAACGGCTCACCCAATGCCCATATATAAATGGCAATTTACTGAATTGTGGTTGTTGGTCATTGGTGGGAAAACGAAAAGCGGTCGCAGTCAAAGGGGAATTCTCAAGGAAATCCATGAAATAATCAATGGAAATGATTGAGAATAATCTAGCTAAAATCCCTCAAGAAGAGAAGGTTGGAGCTTTACTCCAGCCTTCTCTTCTTGGTTTTAAGTTTAATTAGTCCTAGCTACTAAATTAATAATTAAATTAATAATTAAATTATTAATTGACTTTTAGCTAATAATTCTAATAATCAAAAATAATAAAATATGCTAGTAAGGCATTTACCTATTTTATGGATAAATTTTTTAATCCTTCTCAAGCTTCTAGCCTCTGGCAGCTATGGGAACAGGGAGCAAACAACCACCCCGATGCGATCGCCCTCCACGATCCCCATGCCAAGCCTCCTGTGAGAATTTCCTATAGGGATGCTTTTGAAAGGATTAATGCCTTTGGGTCGGGCTTGCGATCGCTCGGAGTAAATTTTGGCGATAAAGTGGCTCTCATTGCTGACAATTCACCCAGATGGTTAATTGCGGATCAGGGGATTTTAGCGATCGGGGCGGCAAATGCCACCCGCAGCTCTCAAGCCGAGCGTAGTGAACTGTTATACATTATCGAGCATAGTGATAGTGTGGCGATCGTCGTCGAAAATCTTGCCACACTTAAAAAACTGGAGCCCGAACTGCATACCTTGCCCGTTCGGCAGATTATTCTCCTCTCTGACGAAACACCTCCAGAAGGAGCTTATAACTTTCAGCAGATCGTTGCGAAAGGATTGGGGCTCGATCTGGGCAATCCTCCCATTCAGCGCGATACCCTCGCCACATTGATCTATACATCGGGTACGACGGCGCGACCGAAAGGGGTAATGCTTACCCATGGCAATTTCTTATTCGAGATCGAAGGGGCGCAAGCAGTATTAAAACTGAATGTCAGCGAAAAAGTACTGAGCATTTTACCCACTTGGCATTCTTACGAACGTACTTTTGAGTATTTCATTTTTTCCCAAGGCTGTACGCAGATTTACACCAACCTCCGCACGATTAAAAAGGATTTACGCGAACATAAGCCTGATTACATGGTTGCTGTACCGAGACTATGGGAATCAATCTATGAAGGGGTACAAAAACAATTTCGCGAACAGCCTCCTAGCAAGCAGCGTTTGGTAGATTTCTTCTTAAAGGCGAGTCAGAAATATATCACTGCCAAACGGGTCGTCCAAGGCTTAAATGTCGCAAATCTCTCCCCTTCTCTAGGCGACAAGTTAAAGGCTTCGGTGGTAGTGTTGAGCCTCTGGGTAGTTCATAAACTCGGTCACAAATTGGTATATCAAAAAGTCCGCGAAGCCACGGGAGGCAATTTCCAGTACATTGTCAGTGGTGGTGGCTCGATCGCCGAACATCTTGAAGATTTCTATGAAATTGTTGGTATTGAAATCTTGGGAGGGTATGGTTTAACCGAAACCTCACCGATTACCCATGTACGTCGCCCTAACCGCAATATTCGCGGTGGGGATGGACAGCCTTTAATCAAAACCGAAACGCGCATTGTCGATATCTCCTCTAGAGCCGATCTACCCGTCGGTCAACAAGGATTGGTATTAATTCGTGGACCTCAAGTCATGCAGGGCTATTACAAAAATCCTGAAGCTACAGCCAAGGCGATCGATCCGCAGGGTTGGTTTGATACGGGGGATTTGGGCTATGTCAGTCCGTGGAATGACCTCATCATTACAGGGCGGGCGAAAGATACGATTGTCTTAAGCAATGGCGAAAATGTTGAACCGCAACCGATTGAAGATGCCTGTATTCGCAGTAACTATATCGATCAGGTCGTTTTAGTGGGGCAAGACCAAAAACAACTAGGGCTATTGATCGTTCCCAATCTTTCGGCATTGGAAGCCGCAGGGCTCATTGCTCCCGATTCTAATTTGGCGAATATTTTACCAGCCTTAAACGATCCCAAGATCCGCAGTCTATACCGCGAAGAAATCAATCGCGAGGTGCAAAACCGCCCAGGATATAGCGTTAACGATCGCATTGGTATCTTTGAGTTCTTGCCCGAGCCCTTTACGATCGATAATGGCTTCCTTACGCAAACATTCAAGATCCGACGTAACATCGTATTTGAGCGTTATCAAGATATTATTGTCAAAATGTTTACTGCGTGATCTGCGAAAGTCTTCGCCTCTCAAAGATCTCGTAAACCCTTAACAAATTGGAGATAAGTGTGAATTCGATTGATTTTTCTAATCAGCTTTTGTTACGTCGCACTGCGAACATTCAAGTGATTGTGACGCAACGCTGGAAAGAGGAAATGCAGCAACAACTGCAACAACAAATTGCTCAGATTGATGCCCAAGTCCAACAAGTCGATGCTCAAGGCTCTCGTCAGATTAACGAAATCGAACGTCAAAGCATCAAGCCCTTTTCTGCCGAAGTAGCCAATGCGATCGAAAGCATTCGTGCAGAAATGAATCGGGTTAAGGCAGAATTACTCGAACAAAAAAATCAATTGCTCACGCAGTTGACCCAAGTACAAAATCTAGAATTAGAGCAAGAAGTTTCCCAAGGGCAACTGGATAGTTATTTCCCTGCGAGTAAAGGCGATAACTTGATCGCTCAGATGCGAGTCGAGATCGTTTTACGCGACGGTATCATCGAAGATATCCGCACGGGTTTCCCCGCTCTCTAAATCTTACGCTCATCGTCCCTCGGGCGATGAGCGTAAAGTATCCGCCCACTTAGCCCCCAAAGGTATGAACGTTCTACTGGTTTACCCACTGTTTCCAAAAACATTTTGGTCTTATGAAAAAATCCTAGAGCTAGTAAATCGTAAAGTATTACTACCGCCTCTAGGTTTGATTACTGTTGCCGCGATCCTGCCTCAAGAATGGAACTTTAAATTAGTCGATCGCAACGTGCGCTCAATTACTGAAGCTGAATGGCAATGGGCGGATATGGTCATTCTCTCGGCGATGATCGTACAGAAAGACGATCTGTTGTCCTTGATTAAGGAAGCAAAACGTCGCGGCAAAAAAGTTGCCTGTGGGGGACCTTACCCCACCTCTATGCCCGAAGATCCACAATCGGCAGGTGTAGATTATCTGATTTTGGATGAGGGTGAAATCACCTTGCCCATGTTTGTCGAGGCGATCGCGAAGGGGGAAACCAGTGGCATCTTCCGTACCAGTGAAAAGCCTGATGTTACCAGCACCCCTGTCCCCCGCTTCGATCTGTTAGATTTTGACGCTTACGACTCGATGTCGGTGCAGTTCTCCCGTGGTTGCCCCTTCCAATGCGAATTTTGCGACATTATCGTCCTTTACGGTCGTAAACCCCGTACCAAATCCCCCGCGCAGCTATTAGCCGAATTGGATTATCTCTATAGTCTGGGCTGGCGAAGGGGCGTATTTATGGTGGATGACAACTTCATCGGTAATAAGCGTAATGTGCGCTTACTCCTGTTGGAACTGAAGGAATGGCAAAAAGAGCATGGCTATCCTTTTCGATTTAATACCGAAGCTTCCATCGATCTTGCTGCCGATCAAGAACTCATGGATCTGATGGTGGAATGCTATTTTGATGCGGTGTTCCTCGGTATTGAAACCCCCGATGAAGATAGCTTACAGATGACCAAGAAATTTCAAAACACGAGGTCATCCTTACTCGATTCAGTAGAAGCGATTACCAAGACGGGGATTCGCGTCATGGCAGGTTTTATTATCGGTTTTGATGGGGAGAAAAAAGGAGCGGGCGATCGCATTGTCAGGTTTGCCGAACTTACGGGCATTCCGACGACCACCTTCGCTATGTTGCAGGCTCTACCCCACACGGCTCTCTGGCATCGGCTCGAAAAAGAAGGACGTTTGCGAACCCAAAATGGGAACTTGAACCAAACCACCTTAATGAACTTCGAGCCCACGCGCCCCGTTGAGGAAATTGCCCGCGAATATGTGGAAGCATTCTGTGCTTTGTACGAACCCCATGCCTATCTCGATCGCGTTTACAGCTACTTCTTAAAACTAGGCGCACCAAAAGTGCAGGTAGAGGCAAAGCTGCCTACTCTCACCGATCTTAAGGCTCTAGCGATCATAGTTTGGCGGCAGGGGATCAAGCGCAATACTCGTTGGAAGTTCTGGCATCATCTGTTCAGCATGATTAAGAAAAATCCTGCGGTTTGGGAACATTACCTGATTGTTTGCGCTCACAATGAACATTTCATGGAGTACCGCGACATCGTGCGCCGCGAAATTGAATCTCAATTAACGGCATACTGGGAAGAAGAAGAACGCTTGAAGCTTCTTAATCCTGTTCCAGAGAGAGAACTAGATCTAGCTAGCTAAGGTAGCTAGGTGCAATTAAATCTAAAACCCAAAAAGCTGTAGCATGGGCTGCGCTCTTGCCACAGCTTTTTGGGTTTTAATTATGCCCAGCTACTTAAATAAGGTGATAAGGTTAGTTAAGTTTTACATTTAAGTCAGTCAAGTTAATCATTTTATACATCAAATCAATCTTGCCACCGAAAAAATAATTATACAAAAATTTCTGGTGGGGATTTGAAATTAAGACAATATAAGTAACGTTACTCAAAAACTTTTAATTCTTGTTAATAAGCAAGTCTTATTAACAAGAATTAAAAGTTTTTTATGTGAAGAAAGTAATGTTTCATTCTATGCCTGAAACTCTGCTTTTAAATCCTTTAATTTATCCCCAAATATAATGCGTGTTTTACTCGTCTATCCGTTATTTCCCAAAAGCTTTTGGTCATTTGAGAAAACACTTGAATTAGTTGGGTTTAAAGCGCAACTTCCTCCCCTTGGGATGGTTACAGTTGCCGCAATCTTGCCACAATCTTGGGAATTTAAACTTGTGGATCGCAATGTCCGCGATATCACCGAAGCTGAATGGGCATGGGCAGAAGTGGTGATTCTCTCGGCGATGATCGTTCAAAAAAATGATTTTCTCGCGCAAATTCAAGAAGCGAAAAAACGCGGTAAATTAGTCGCTGTGGGCGGTCCTTACCCTACGGCTCTGCCTGAAGAAGCGAAGCTCTCAGGGGCAGATTTCTTAATTCTCGATGAAGGTGAAATAACTTTGCCGATGTTTGTAGAGGCAATTGCAAGAGGCGATCGCAAGGGCATTTTGCGCTCCAATGGCGAAAAACCTGCGGTTACCGATACACCTATTCCTCGTTTTGACCTCCTAGAGATGAATCGCTATGCGGAAATGTCGGTACAGTTTTCCCGTGGATGCCCCTTCCAATGCGAATTTTGCGACATTATCGTTCTCTATGGTCGGAAGCCACGCACCAAAACTCCCGCACAAATTCTAGCGGAGCTGCAATATCTATACGATCTCGGTTGGAGACGGAGTATTTTCATGGTCGATGATAACTTCATCGGCAACAAACGTAATGTGAAGGTGATGCTGCAAGAGCTAAAGCCTTGGATGAAAGAACGTAATTTCCCATTCTCCTTTGCTACGGAAGCTTCGATCGATCTCGCCCAAGATCCCGAAATGATGCAGATGATGGTGGAATGTAACTTTGGTTCAGTATTCCTCGGTATTGAAACCCCAGACACTGATAGTTTAGCGCTTACCAAGAAGTTCCAAAATAATCGCGATCCTCTCTCAGAATCGGTGATTAATATTGCCAAAGCGGGGATTCGCGTCATGGCTGGATTTATCATTGGCTTCGATGGTGAGAAGAAAGGTGCAGGCGATCGCATTGTTCAGTTTGTGGAGCTTACAGCCGTCCCTACTGCGCTATTTAGTATGCTACAAGCCTTGCCCGATACTGGGCTGTGGCATCGCCTGAATAAAGAAGGACGGATGATTACCCAGAATAGCAATGGGCATCAAACTACGTTGATGAACTTTATGCCCACCCGTCCATTGGAAGATATTGCGACGGAATACGTTCATGCCTTCTGGACTCTTTACGATCCCCTCGTCTTTCTCAATCGCACCTATCGCCATTTCTTGGTTCTTGGCGAATCGCCATATAAGCGCATCAAGCGTGAGAAAACAGATCGAAAGAAGAGAACTGATTGGACGGCTATCAAAGCTTTGTTAATTATATGCTGGAGACAAGGATTTGTTCGCAAAACCCGTTTCCAGTTTTGGATTAATCTCTTTGACTTGATGAAGCGTTATCCTAACGTAGTTACTAGTTATTTATCAGTCTGCGCTCAAGGCGAGCATTTCCTCGAATATCGCTCGATTGTCCGCGAACAGATTGAAGCCCAATTAGCGGATTATCTAGCTAATCCGCCTGTACTTCAGCCCAAGGTTCAGTCTGTGGAGAAAACGCTGGATTTGCAAGAAGTGAAGTAGCGATCGCAATGTAAGCAAAAGCGCCGTAAAGCGGAGCTTTTGCTTTATCCCAAAGTCCAAAATGGCGTAGCCATTTTGGGAATCTCAAAACCTTACTGGGTTTGATGTTTAATTCATAAAAGTGTTGTCACACTTTCGTAAATTGGTATAAATGGGCTTTGAGAAAAGGTTTGCTTCGCAAACCTTTTCTCAAAGCCCAAAAGTAAAAGCCTTGCTTAGCAAGGCTTTTACTTTTGCTTTATTCAAAAATCTGGACTAGGGGACAGGAAAAATCTGGTAATAATGGTGAAGTAAGATTATCGCTAATAAATAAGGTCATAGCGAGCTTAAGAACTCCATTTTCGCGGCGATAGATTTGGAGTTTCTTTTCTCGCCAATCAGCGATCCAATATTCTAAAACTCCCTGTGATGAATAGAGCTTTAACTTAACCTCGCGATCGCGTCTTTCGTTCTCTGTTCCTACTGATAGGATTTCGATCGCCAGATCAGGCGCACCCAGTAAATGCCCAGCATCATCAATCAAAGCTTCATATTTCACTTTGCTGACCCATACCACATCAGGGATCACATCATCCTTATCACCAAAGATGACACCTGCTCCAATTGCTGCGTAGCCTAATTGGGTCTGATCTGACCATACTTTTAATTTGGCGTAGAAGTTGCCGCAAGTGGTTTGATGTTTCCAGTGGGGCGCTCTAGTCACAAAAAGTTCTCCATTAATAATTTCATAACGGTTGCCGTTTTCGGGTAATAGTTCGAGGTCAGCGCTTGTCCAGAGCAGTTTTTCTTCTGGGGCATTGGCTGAGATATCAGGAGGGGCGATCGCTGGAGTCATGATGGTTTCCTAAGCAGAGCGATAGGGTGATTATAGCAATCAGAGCATGGTAAAGCCTAGATGCTTGTGCTGCCCACATAGCGGGCAGCACAAACTATCTGATTAGAAATTCTTAGCCTATAATTTTTATATAAATCCTTAGCCAAGAGTTAACTATGGTAGCCATCACCGAAGAGCGATCGCTGTCTAGCACTACCCCAGAAATCATCTATCCCAGTTCGGACGGAGAACCATTGGCCGAAACACAACAGCACACTTCCGCAATTCTCAATACCTTCGGATTATTGCGCCTATATTTACAAAATCAGCCAGCGGTAGTCTTTGCCGATCAATTTCTCTACTACATCGAAGGCAATCCCAGAGCCAGAGTTGCCCCTGATGTGATGGTAGTTTTTGACATCACCAAGAAGCTCTATGACAATTACAAGATCTGGGAATGGAAGCAAACCCCAGCCATTATCATCGAAGTGACATCGGCAGGAACTAAGGATACTGATTTTAACTTCAAGAAAATGCTCTATGAGCAACTAGGGGTTACGGAATATTGGTTATTTGACCCCTATGGTGAATGGATTACTGAACAATTGCGTGGTTATCGCCTCAATGGCATAGAGATATATGAGCCAATTACCGATCATTGCAGTCAGGTATTGCAACTGAGGTTAGAGGCTGATGCCTATCTCATTAGTTTCTATCGCCTCGATAATGGTGAAAAGTTGCGAACTTTAGAGGAGTTAGATTTAGCCCTTCAAGAAGCGGAGCAGAGAGCTAATCGCCTTGCGGAAAAATTGCGTCAATTAGGGGTAGATCTAGACGAATAGTAAATTTGATCGTAGTTTCCATGTATCGCCATGCGCGAGATGCGCAAACCAGCTTAATATAGTGAGATAGGCGACTGGTGCTGAAATTTTACCTATAAAGACAGCTTGTCTAAGAAGTCGTATTCTCCTTTTGCCAATGCGAAGATTGTTGCTGCGAACGCGAATATGGGTGGGGAAAATACGAAAGCCGAGAAAGTTAGCGCCTTGCTTGGTAGTAAATATTTGGCTTTTGATAGGGTGGATTTTGAGGCGGAGTGAGGCTAGATATTTTTCGATAGTATGGCGTACTTGGTAAAGCTCTGAGCGACTATTGCTAAAAAAGGCAAAGTCATCAACGTAGCGAATATATTTTTTGATTTTTAACTGTTCTTTGACAAAATGATCGAAATTGTTGAGATAGACATTGGCAAAAAATTGACTGGTGAGGTTGCCTATGGGTAGCCCTCGGTGGCGAGTGATGGGATTGAGGAGATCATCACCCGTAAAGTAATCAAATACAGGGATTTGGTCGTTGCTATTATCGATAATTAGGTCAATTAACCATAGGGTTTGCGGACATTTAAGTTTTTGACGCAGGATATTTTTCAGAATTTGGCGATCGATGCTGGGGAAATATTTCTGGATATCACATTGGAAGACATATTCACTAGATCGGACAAAATGAGTAAAGCGTCTGATGGCTCTGTGTGTACCATAGCCAATGCGATTAGAATAGGAATCAGGAATAAAGCTAGATTCTATCAGAGGGGCAATGATATTGCAGAGTGCATGATGAACGACTCTGTCTCGATAGGGCGCTGCTGATATTAATCTTGACTTGGGTTCGTGAATTTGAAAGGTGCGATAGCTCTGAGGTTGATAGGTTTGATGGAGGAGTTCAGTTTGAAGTTGAAGAAGTTCGGATTCTAAATGAAAATTAAAGACAAGAACATTTTCGCGGTATCGTTTGCCTTTTTGGGCTTTTCTAGCGGCGAGGAGTAGGTTCTCAAAGTTGATGATTTGCGAGTAGAGGTTTCCGTGTCGCTTCATGAGTGTTTGTTAATTGCTTGAGCCACCCACCTAGTTCACAGCCGATTTCGGTTATGAGTTTGTTGACATGTTCATAGCGTTCTGTAGATAGTTGTGCAAAGTCAAATAATAAGCGAGTTTGGTAACGGAGGATGTCTAAGGAAATATTGAGAGATTCGATTTTGGCTCGTTTTTGTTGGGAATATTTGGCTTCAATTAACCCCTCGAGGATGCTATAGAGGTTATCAATAGTTCGATCGCCTAATTGATATTTATGTTGTTTAGGAAGGCGATTGAGAATGGGAATATACCATTTGATGAGGTCGTAGGTTTTTTGGATGATTGAGAGTTCGGGCATTGGGGATGTTAAAGTTTGGTGAATCAGCTAGGGTTTCGGTATACCTACTAAACTAACTGACTCGGTTTTATATTTGGAAACAGTTGCCTGCGTCACTGGAAAGGAGTCTGGACTCTCTGTATACGCTTGATGCAATCACTTACATTAATTCTGATGATAGAGAGTACTCACGAAGAAGAAACGAGAAGAACCCGAAAACCAACGTTGTTGCACTGAAAAAGCGCGCCGTTCCTGCCGCGATAGGCAGCACGACAGTTCCTCGCATTGTTGTTCCAAGAACCGCCGCGCAGCAGGTTGTAACTCAATCCCAAGCTATGTGCCACAATTTCTAAGAATTGTAAACAAGGATAGTTGTTGGTAGTATAAGCGGTAATGGTCTATTATAGTCTTTTTAAATAACTTGTAGACGGGCTTCGACTTCGCTCAGCCCTCGGTGTAAGCTAGCTGAGCGAAGTCGAAGCTGTAGTTTTTATTTGAATTATCTATA
>NZ_LIRE01000348.1 GCF_001402795.1 Pseudanabaena sp. 'Roaring Creek' | reverse complement strand
TATAGCTATAGCCAAATAAGTTAAGACATAAAACCCAGAAGAGTGTTGCGGCGCTTCGCGCCGCAACACTCTTCTGGGTTTTGTTTTTGTTCTAGCATAACTGGCTACTGCTATATCTAACTAAAAGCGTCGCTATGCGTCTCTTTTTTGACTATGGATTCCCCGATCGCCATTCTCGCGCCATTGACAAAATCCCAACCCGATTGCAATTTTTTACCCGCAGGTTGAACTTCCTTAATTAATAGTAAACCTTTGCCAGTCTGCAAGACAAAGCCTTTGCCTTTACGAATTTCGGCAACTTTCCCAATATTCTCTAAATTGTCCTCACCTTCGACAATTTCCGATTTCGTAATCTTTAACCTCTGTTCGCGAAAATCGGTGTAGCAATTGGGATAGAAGGCACGAATGCGATTATGCAAAGCGATCGCCTCTTTGCTCCAATCTAGTTCCCAATCCTCGCGCCCAATCATTGGTGAATAGCAGGACAAAGCATCGTCCTGAGATTCAGGCTTAAGCGTATCTAAGCGGCGCAAAGTATCAATTAATAGATCTGCACCTAAGTTCGCCAATTTAGTACTTAAGGTATCCGTATTATCTTCAGGCAAAATTTCTAACTCCGCCTTGAGTAACATCGCGCCCGTATCAATCCCTGCATCCATTTGCATGGTTGTAATGCCCGTAATGCTCTCGCCATTAGCGATCGCCCATTGGATTGGTGCAGCACCACGATATTTTGGCAAGAGCGAACCATGCACGTTAATGCAGCCATACTTCGGCATATGCAAAATCTTTGGCGAGAGAATCTGCCCATAGGCAACCACCACAAATACATCGGCATTAAGGTTGGCTAGTTCTTCGAGTACCTGTTTGTCTTTTTTTAGGCGATCGGGTTGCCAGATTTTGAGGTTAGGATTTTTAGCGATCGCCGCAGCTTTGACAGGGGGTGGCGTGACTTGATTACCACGACCACGCCTTGTATCTGGCTGGGAGACTACGCCCACCACTTCAAAATCTGTTTCTGACAAAAGCTTCTCTAATGTAGGAACTGCAAAATCAGGAGTTCCAAAAAATACAATACGCATAATTATTGAGCCATAGTAAATGAGCGATCGTGTAACCTATTTCTAGACAACATTTTTCAATTCTTCCATTAAATTATGCCGATTTTCTAAAAGTATGGGCGCAATCCTGACTTGCCAAACAACAGGCTGAGGTGGCGGGACGCATCCTCAAAGGAATTGCTGAACTTGAAAAAAAACAACGAAATAATAGGCTGAAATAATTGCTTAAATAAGCTCTGTTAGGTGTGTTAATGTAACGCACCTAACGTTTATTCTAGCGATTGTGGAGCAAGCCGTTTGGGGATGAATCTAATACACTTTTCTTCTATTTGAATACTTTCAAGTTTGCTGACAATTTTATCAATCTCATCTAATCCGTTGGTATAAAAAATGTCACGAAATATCCGCGAACCATTCCATTTCTCACTTATTCCAAAAAAGATTTTCCTGTCGTTCTGAGAAATACGAGTTAAAGATCCATTCAGTTCTCCATCTTCTATTGAGATTTTAATTGAATCGATCATAATCATATATCCCTTATATAGCGAAGGATCAGGGTAAGTTAAATATTTCAGAGTGATGGAATTGTTTTCTAACGTATAGTGTCTATATTTTTTGATTTTAGGAGCCATAGCTTCAAAGCCTTGACCTTTATTAGCCAAAGAATTTAACTCATATTCACTTAAGGTAAGTTCATTAGTCTGATTATTCTCTAATAAAGATCCCATAAAATCTTTCACCTTGTTCTGAATTTGTTGAAGTTCCTCTTCTTCGCAAACTGTGAATGGGAAAGAGAGAACTTCACTTGGGACAATAAAATTCACCGTTCTGTAAAGCTGCAAAAAAAGTGGAACAAACACCGTGAATCCTGCAACAAGAAAGAATAAAGTAAAAACCAAAGGATTTGTCTTAAATAACGAGGAAAATTCGGTGATTAGCATCAAAATACTATAGTTGTAGATTATGTAAGAGAATTAGAGTCTATTTTTATTTAGGAAGAAAATCGGGATCTAAAGGGGGGATTCGGAGAACTGTTGCATAATGAAGTATGGGTTGCAATAAAAGAGATAAAATGTCCAAAGTGTGGGTCGGAACACATAGGCAAGAATGGGACTAAGCAAGGAAAACAAAACCATATCTGTTCTGACTTATTTACGCAATCATCGCCATCGTATACCTGAGTATGGTTATCTACAGCAACAGGGGCTAACCATTGGCTCTGGCTCTGTTGAATCGTCTATTGAGCATATTTTGTCGTCGGGTCAAGATTTCATGGGCTCAGTGGCATCAGCAAAATGTTGCTCAAGTTTTGAAACATCGCCGTGCTTATCTCAATGGCTATTTCTATTTCCCTAAGTATTTTTACTCAGTGCCTAATTGGGGTGCTCCCTGACGATATTTATCTAGGGTGTAGTCAAATCGCTCCAGAACAATGTCAGTCTGTATTTCTTGAGCTTTTGCCTCAGCAATTTTGAAATTGATCTTAGTATCTGATAGCCCAAGCGTTAAGTATTTCTGCTTGCCTTCAAATAGCTGTATTGGCAATCTCAGTCTTAGTCGTCCTTGCAACTCCTCGATGCTTACTGTGCCTTAGATAACAGAAATCACAGTCAAATCACAGTCAAAACTAGGCTAAATATGTCCAAAATGAGCTAACCCTGTAAGTGGTTACACGGTATAAGTTGCTTATGGAGGCTTGTTTCGGTTATCCAAAGTGTCGGAATCGAACCGACATATCAACAATTATGAGTCTATGATGTTATTCATTGAAATTATTCATTGAAAAGCCTTGTATATATAGATCCTATATTTTTATTTAGTTAATCATAGTCATTTCATAGTCAAAACAGCTTTATAGGCAAATTATCCAATATTTTGATCGCGCCGATCGCTTAGATCTTTCCGAAAATTATTAAACATCACCTGAAGGAAAATATTACCGAATTCTGTATCATCAGAAAGTTTTTGGTAAATATCAAAGTTGGTATCGATCATGTCCTCTAGGATTTCTCGAAAATAGGTCTCAAAAGCTAATTTCTGAGTTTCCTGTGAAGGATTAATCTTAGGATCGAGAGCGCGATAGATTCCTTCGGTTTTCTCTAGGCGACGGAATAAATCTTCACTGAAAAAAGTCAGTTTATCGCTTTCTATGAAATTAGTACCGTGGCGATCGTTGATGTATTTTAGGACTTCTGACAAAGGCGCAAGATCGATGGTGCTTGGTTTACCTGTCCCTAAGCTAGAAAGTGGGACTAGCTCACCGTCTTCTGTTAGTAATTGAATTTTGCCTGTGCTGGTTTGCTGAATCCGATAGGAATCCATGCTGATGTAGTTGGTTAACTCAGTAGGCAATCGATCTCGATCAATGGGTAGTTTTTTCAAAAGAAATCGCGCAAACTGGTAAAACTTTTCGAGATCGGCATCCGTAAAAGTAATGATCTGTACTAAAAAAGCATATGTTCTTGTGTAATCCCCTAAACGGGTGCGAAAGTCTGCTTTTTCTTCTGGTGTAAGTGCTTGATAGCTCTCAACAATAGGGTTGAGGATAGGGTGCAGCTTGGCTTGATTGGGTTTAGGATTTTTCTTAGTGGGAAAGTAAGTACGGGCAAAGTTTTCTACATCGCTGCTTGTAAATATGTGAAACTCTTCGAGAAGACGTTTCAGGTCATAGAGTTTATTGGGGTCTGTAGCTTCCGAGAGGATAGTTGCTTGATAGTAAGGTTGAAAGGATGCTTGAATTTCTTTAGTCTCATTGGCAAAGTCGAGGACAAAGACTTCATTTTTATTAGCGGTGGTGCGATTAAGACGGGATAGGGTTTGCACTGCTTCCACGCCTGATAATTTTTTATCAACGTACATGGTCTGGAGTAATGGCTGATTAAATCCAGTTTGGAACTTTCGCGCCACGATGAGAAAACGGTATTCATTGTGCTGAAAGGCTTCTACGGTTTTACTTTCGGGAACTCCATTCATATTCGATTCGGTGTAGGGATCGGGTAATGGATACTCTGGATCGATCACACCACCTGAAAAGGCGACTAAGGCTTTGTAGGGATAGCCTTTTGTTTTTAAGTAACTATCGAAAGCTAATTTATAACGCACAGCCTGAAGGCGCGATCGCGTGACGATCATGGCTTTAGCTTGACCATTGATCAAGTTGGCTGTTTGTTGGTGAAAATGTTCCACCATGATTTCGGTTTTAGTGCGGATGGAATGCTCATGGTGATCGGCGTAGGTTTTGATGATATAGGCGGCTTTTTTCTTGTCGTAATTTGGGTCGTCAGTGATGGACTTGATCAGGTTGAAATAGCTGCTATAGGTGGTGTAGTTTTGCAAAACGTCTAAGATAAAGCCTTCATCGATCGCCTGACGCATGGAGTAAAGGCTAAAGGGAACAAAGATCTCTTTCCCATCTGGTTGATCGATCCGAATACCAAAGGTTTCAAGAGTTTTGGGCTTGGGTGTGGCAGTAAAGGCAAAGTAGCTGATGTGAGGCGATCGCCCTTTTTGTCGTTGTGTAGAAGCCACAATATCGTTTATTTCATCTTCGCTATCGGGTTCATTCTCTTCTTCTAGCTGTGTGTTTATTTGATAGGGAATAGAAGCATCAGCAGCAATGGGAACTTTAGGAGAAACCCTTAATGGACTACCAAATGACAAAACCTTTTTAACGGCATCTTTGCTTTCGCCACTTTGAGAAGAGTGAGCTTCATCAATGACTACTGCAAATTTTTTACCATTGAGACTAGTTATTTTCTCAAGGGCAAAGCGGAAAGTCTGAAGGGTTGAAATGATGATGTCATCCCCTTGTTCAAGGGCTTTGGCTAGATTTGTGGATTTGTTTTTGTCGATGGTGGTGATGGTTCCTGCGACATGGTTAAAACCTCGGATCGTGCGTTGTAGCTGTTGATCGAGGTTGGTGCGATCGGTAATTACCAGAATCGAGTCAAATACTCTTTGGTTTTGAGCGTTTTTGAGCGAGGAGAGTCGCAATACTAACCAAGCGATCGTTTCACTTTTACCACTACCTGCACTATGTTGGATTAAATAGCTGTCTCCTGTTCCTTTTGTTTGAGCATGGCTAACCATTTTTCGCACAGTATCGAGTTGATGATAACGCGGGAAAATGATCTCTTGCTTACCTGTTTTGATGCCTTTATCGTCGAGAATATCGCGTAACTGAGCAAAGTTATTGAGTATATCTAGTAGGCTATCCCGTTCTAAGACTTGTTCCCAGAAATAAGCAGTCTTGAAACCATTGGGATTTATTGGGTTTCCTGCGGCTTTGTCGTTGCCTTGGTTGAAGGGTAGGAAGCGGGTGTTTTCGCCTTGGAGATGGGTGGTCATATAAACCAGATCGGTATCTACAGCGAAATGAGCTATGCATCGTCCGAATTTAAGTAAAGGATCGTTAGGGTTGCGGGTATGGCGATATTGAGCGATCGCATCTTGGACATTTTGCTCCTGAAGCGGATTTTTGAGTTCGATGGTAAATACTGGCAAGCCATTGAGAAATAGAACAGTATCAAGGCTTTTAAGGGTGTCTTTGGGGCTGTAGTGGACTTGACGGGCGATCGTCAAGATATTGGCTTGATAGAGGCGGCTATGATCGGGGTTGAGGTTGTCTTCGGGTTTAAAGTAGGCAAGTTCAAATTTACAACCAAGGTCATTCACACCTCTACGAAAAACATCGAGGGTTCCCCTTGATTCGATTTCTTTGATTAGGCGTTTTAGAAAGTTTGGTTTGACTTGTGAGCCATGTTGCGTTTCTAGTTTTTGCCATGTTTCGGGCTGTGTGGCATAGATAAAGTCAAACAGCATTTGAGAGTCGATCGCATTGACTGCATCAAAGTTATGATAATAGCGCTTGATAAATCCGTGGGTTGTTAGATGCTCCTCGATTTGAGCCTCAAAGTCTTTTTCACTGGTGTCCATAGGCTTCTAATCTTCTTAAATATTCTGTACGGACAATGTACGGTTATGATAGCATTAACTATATTCTAGTCGCACCTAAAAGTGTGAAAAATGCTATGTCTGACTCAAATACTGTCCTAAAGACAAAAGATACCAGAATAGAATTGCGGGTTACGCAGGAACAAAAAGAGCTTTTAGAAAAGGCTGCTCAGCTAAGAGGGATATCTGTGACGGCTTATACGCTCTCTCAAGTCTTGCCTGTGGCTCGACAGGATGTGGAGACTTCCGATCGCTTAGTTCTCTCAAATCGCGATCGCGATCTGTTTATGGCGGCATTAGAAAATCCACCCACACTCAAAGGTAAGCTCAAGGATGCAATCTTGAAGTACAAAGATGAATATAACCTCTGAGTCCTTCCATCAATGGAGAATTGTCCCCATTCAAAAGCAGTATCAACGAGATGGCTTTGATTGTGGCTATCCGAGCCTCAATGACTACATCAAAAAGTATGCAAGGCAAAACGATCAAAAGGGTATCGCTAAAGCGTTTGTGGCGCTTCCTGATGAGAGTAATAAAATAGCAGGTTACTACACGCTGAGTTCTTGTGCGATCGCTTATTCAGAACTTCCCGATCGCGATCGAGCAAAACTGCCAAGTTATCCTATCCCTGCGGTGCTAATTGGGAGGTTAGCGGTTGATCGCATTTGGCAAGGGCAGGGGTTAGGTAGTCGGCTTTTAGTGGATGCGTTGATGCGTGCGTTGCGGATTTCGCAGGAGGTTGGAGTTTATGCGGTGCGTGTGGATGCACTTGATGTCAAAGCAAAGGAATTTTATCTAAGACATGAGTTTTTACCCTTCCAAGATGTGGAGCTTTCTCTTTTTCTGCCGATCGCTACAATTGCTAGGGTTTTTAAGGAGCTAGAGTAACTTTTTAGAATAAGCCTTTCCCTAAGTTTGGTAGTGCAAAGGGATTGGTCAAGATGTCTGATGATTTTGATGAGCCATAAGTTTTCTATGCTTTGACTAAGGTGGGAACTGGAGAAAATTCAAAAATGATTTTCCCTAGGTCTGCTTCTAAAACTGAAGAAGCATCAAGGATTTCTAATCCTGCGATTTTACCGTCTGGGGCATAGTTGGCGGTGATGTCTTCGGTTAAGTCGCGGTTTTCGGCTGTTCCTGCGGCTAAGGGGCGAAACTCGATATACAGAGCATCAATTTCAGCATCATAATAAATTTTCATTGTGTTTTTCCTTTTAGTTGTAGTAATAAACTTTAACTGTGATCACTTCGATGCGTTCGGGCTTCTCAGCAAAAACAACTTCAATAGTTTTAAATGGGTAAAACTGCTGATTCATTGGGGATATGGCATTAAAAGGAAACTGAAAACGACATCGTAAACGATTTTGTTTTGCAGTTTGCCAGTTAGCCGAGCGTATTGCTAAAGTGACTTCTTCTGCTAAAGCTCCGCGCAATTTCATTTGTTGTTTGGAGTGTTCTGAAAAATAAATTGGTTTGTTAGACATTTTGTTCAAATCCTCTAACATCAATTTTACCTGTGACGGTATCGGATATCAGGACGGTGCGATATTCTTCTAGTTTTTCAATCTGCGATCGCACGTTGTCTATCGCTTCATCAATTCGGGCTGTTTCAGAATTTAAATATTTAATGATAATATTTTGCTCCTCTAATGGAGGAACGCTAACTACAAGGTTTGCATATTTTTCCGCACTAACATTTTGGATAGTAGCTTGGATAAAACTACTTGATAACCAACTCCAATATGCGAGAGAGCTAGTAAATAAATAGATAAACTCTGGAACAACAATAATTGGATTAACTCTTAAACGAACTAAGTAGCCAGCATAGCAAGCAATACCTAATGTTTCTCTATACATGAATGTTTTTCCTACAGTTGCTCCGCTTCTCGCAAAGAGGATATCTCCGTGCTTTAACAAAAATGGTTTAGCAATATCTTCAGGTAGTGATTTAAAAGTATCATCTCGAAGTGATCCATCATCATTAATATCTGTAATTCTTATAAAACGAGGTTGAGAAGTATCCGTGAATTCAGCTACTTCATTAGCTCCATATTGAAATGGTTCATAAGCTATGTATTTTAATTTTTTAACATCCCAATGTTTAGGGATTTCGCCTAGCCACTCAATGCCAGAATCTTTCATAGGAACAGACGGATCTAGCCCTTTGGTGACGGCGTGGCTGATGACGGTAGTGCGTTCTTCTTCGAGGAGGGTTATGAGTTGTTTTTGCTGCTCAATAATTTGGTCTATTTCAGTTGTTGCGCGATCGAGAAATGTAACGATCTGTTTTTGTTCATTAATACTTGGCAGGATAACTGGAAAGTTAACCACACTCTCTTGAGTTATTCCAAAAAAAGTAGTCCCTGTCTGAGTATTGAGAACATAAACTTTAAAGACTGAAGAATAAAGCAAATAATACAAATATTTGGGATGATATTTATTTGCTAATGGTCGAATTACTAACAAATGGCTATTTAGAGATGCCTCTTTAGGTAAATAATCTATGTAAGCAAGTTTACCAATAGAGCCATCCTTAGTCATAAGAACATCGTGTTCTTTTACTTGAATTTCAGGTGCTATTTCATATCTTTCTTGAGTAATGTGATAACAGGAATCCCAATCAACAGATCCATCTTTAAAGTGCATTCCTGTTATAAGATAGGCTCCCTCATCGGTAAACTCTTCACTTCTGAGATTCTGCCATCCAATCCGACCTTTTACATACGAGTTATATTTAATTTTTTGTATATTCCAATGCGTAGGAATCTTCCCTAACCAATCAATCCCCGAATCCTTATACTCAGAATAAGCAGAAAACACCTGACTGATCATAATTCTATCTCCCAGTCTTCGATTTGCAGCCCCTCTACACGGCTAAACTCCCTCGTATTATGCGTCACCAAGATCAAATCATTAGCCAAAGCGATAGAAGCAATCAACATATCATAACCTCCAATTGGTGTACCCAAAGACTCCAACTGAGCGCGAAGTCTTCCATAGATTTCGGCTGCTCTACCATCAAAAGGCAAACTAACAAAACGTCCAAAAAATTCTTTATATAGAGCAAGATTACTTTCAGTGCGAGAACCTTTGTGCGCTCCATAATAAAGTTCAGCCTTAACCACATCAGAAAGTACTACATCTGTAGGACTTATAGAAGTAAGTTTACGCACCACAGCAGAATTACGACGGTTCAAATATTGAATACAAGTATTTGTGTCTAGAAGATAGATCATAAGTCTAACAAATCCCAATTACGCTCCTGCAATTCACCTTGATCTCCCCTTACTAATGGCTCACCTTGCCAAGCCCCTGCCGTTTTTTCAAAAAAGTCTGGCGGCCAGCCCAACTCTTCAGGGGTCTTAGGCTTTACTTCAGGCTGAATCAATTGATAAATCACCATAACCTCAAACTCACGATTGACATTACTTACAGGCATACCCACGGGAATATCTAAATGTAAAAATCCATCAGCACTAGCCCGCGATCGCACCTTAACACTTTGCATAAGTCATAACTCCACAGAAATGTAGACTAGAACTATTATATCTGTAAAATCACAAGGTACTCGCCATGCAGACATTAGACCTTAGCTGATGATAACGCTAAAAGTCTGGACAACTAAATTAACAAAATCTTCTGGCAAAATTTCTCCCGTTGTTTTCCACCATCTCTGATTAAGATCAAGCGTTCTTATCTGTTCGGTAATAATTGAACCCTGTACTTTAAACCCTTCTGGAATAGGAATCATCATTTTGATTTCAGGCTTAATAGTGCTGGTAATGGGATGAACAATGACAATTCCCTGACGTTTTTGATTATACTGCGTATGGCTGATTACCAAACAGGGACGAGCATTTCCTGACTGTTCTCTTCCTTGTGTCGGGTTAAGATTAATCCTGATAACTTCACCTCTTTGGATAGTTATAGAAGTTCACGCCCTGCTGGTTCGCTGTCAATAAATTCCATTACATCGCTAGGATAAGTGAAGCTATTGGGAATAGTAGATATTAAGTCATTAAGGGTTAATTTCTGATCTGATTTTCCTACCTTGATACTTGATAATTCTGCAACTGGTGTTTGATATGTTTGTTGCAAGAAAGCGATGAAATTTAGAGCTTGGCGTTGGGCTTCGACAGGTAACGACTCGAAAGCTTTGAATAGTTCTTGTTGGGTAGTATTCATGGGGTGATCAAACTCCTTCCAAAATTCCAATTAAAATCGCCATCAACTCCTGCAAATCATCAGGAACTCGATACAGCTTAATATCTTGTTTAATTATACGCGATCGCCGATCCAGCTTACCAAAACTCCAAGCCGTCCCCAGGGCAACCGCATAAAAAAGGTAATAAAATTTAGGAGAAAATAAACAAATAAAGCCACAATGAATAGCCCTATCGAAGTAAGTTTACTGAGCCACTTTGAGGGAGTAGAAGATCCACGAGATAATCGAGGGAAAGAGCATATCTTGCTAGACATAATCGTGATAG
>NZ_LIRE01000032.1 GCF_001402795.1 Pseudanabaena sp. 'Roaring Creek' | reverse complement strand
TAAGTACCTCAGCATAATTAAAATCCAGAGCTAATACCAATTCCCAAAATGGCAACGCCATTTTGGGAATCTCAAAACCTTACTGGGTTTGGTGTTTAATCCGCAAAAGTGTTGTCACACTTTCGTGAATTGGTGTAAGTGGGCGGTACGCTCTGCTGAAATACTTAGAGCATAGAGAGGTCTACATATGAAAGTTCTATATATTGAAGATGAAGAAAAAATTGCTAATTTTGTATGTATCGGCTTAAAAGAACAAGGCTTTGTGGTGGACTATTGTAATAATGGAAATGACGGATATACCCATGCCCTAGAGCTTGAATTTGACGCGATCGTGCTGGATATTATGGTTCCTGGAAAAGACGGATTAGCAATTCTGAAGGGGTTACGGAAGGAAGGAAATACTACGCCGATAATTTTATTGACAGCCCGCAATGAACTAGACGATCGCTTATCGGGATTAAATCTCGGAGCAGATGATTATATTGCCAAACCATTTTTTGTTGAAGAATTAGTTGCGCGGATTCATGCCGTTGTCCGTCGGGTTTCAGGCGATCGCCAAAACATCCTCGTTGTTTATCCCCTCAAACTCGATCGCCTTACCCGCGAAGTTACCTGCAAACAAGTAGCGATCGAACTTACTTCCCGCGAATTTAATTTGTTGGAATACTTAATGCGATCGCCAGGGCGGGTCTTTACCCGTACCCAGATTCTCGAACATGTTTGGGGCTATGACTTCAATCCGAATACTAACCTCATTGATGTTTGCATTCAGCGCATTCGCAAAAAAATCGAAAAGGTCGGCGGTGAAGAATGTCTAGAAAGTGTGCGCGGTGTTGGTTACCGCTTCCGCAAACCTCAAAACCCATAAAAATCAGCACGCAGCCATAACGCTCATAATAAACTTCTAATGAAACTGAGATCCTTCCGTTTTCGCATTGCCCTCCTATCCGCCTTACTTGCGGGAACGGCGATCGCGGGTTTTAGTAGTGTGACTTATTTGTTATTCTATCAATCCAAACTCAACACCATTGACAATGAGATCAAAGATCAATTATTAAGAGAATCTTCCGCCCCCCGTCCGTTAAACCACTGGCAAATTTACGAGCAGCACCGATCGGCTTTTTTTGAAGATCGGATGCAAAATGCGATCGCCTTATTGGTGCAAGATCGCGATGGCAAAACTATCTATCAATCGAACAATTGGCAAACAGCTCTCAATCCTGCCCCCTTATTTGTAAATTTAACAGAACCACAATTACCCAATTTAGCCAATAATTCACCCAATAGCTTATCCAGTTTACCACTGCCATCTTTAAATCCAACTCTGCCGACTCCGCCACCCGATCGCCCCCCACCTCGGCTCCTCCAAAATCGAGAATCAACCAGTGGAACAACTGAAAATCGATTTGCGGATCGTCTCCCCGAACGTCCCGCCCCCCGTCCATTGGAGGAGGCATTCAAATCGCCTCAGGTTATCTCCAGCCTAATTACAAGCAAAACCCCTACGGGAATATGGCGGTTGGGAACTGTTTCCACTCCCTATATAAAAATTGCGATCGCAGTTAATTTAGGAATAATCGATCGCGAGATGAGCACAATTCAAAATGTGTTTCTGATTGCCATTCCCTTAACGCTGATATTGATGATGGTAGGCGCGTGGTTTTTATCAGGTGGCGCTTTAAAGCCCGTCAAACATCTTACCGAAACTATTCGTCGGGTAAATGCTAAGGGGCTAAGTCAGCGGACATCGGTTACGGATCTGGATATAGAGTTTGTGGAACTAGCGCAAGTATTCAATCAAATGATGGAACGCTTAGAGCGCAGTTTCTTACAAGCTTCAAGGTTTAGTGCCGATGCCGCCCATGAACTGAAAACTCCTTTAGCAATTTTGCAAGGTGAACTAGAACTTGCTTTACAGAATACGGAAACAGGTTCGACTATGCAGCAAACTCTCAGTAATCTATTAGATGAGGTTTGTCGTCTCAGTTCGATTACCCGCAAATTACTATTGCTATCCCTTGCCGATGCAGGCAAAATGAGCATCCAGAAAACCGAGTTAAACTTTTCGCAAATTCTCTATGAAATTACCGAAGATATCGAGATTTTAGCGCCCGAACTATCGCTAAAACTAGATATTCTTCCCGATTTAAAAATTTGGGGCGATCACGAATTACTAACACAGGTTTTGCAAAACTTGACGAACAATGCCATTAAATACAATCTGACAGGTGGCTGGATTCGGATTGAGACTAAGGTTAAAAATAACTCTCTGTTAGTAACCATCAGTAATAGCTCGCATGATATACCCTTAAGCGATCGCGATCGTCTATTTGATCGATTCCATCGAGCCGATCCTGCCCGTAACCGTGGGTTAGAAGGCTTTGGGCTGGGACTGAGCCTTTCGAGAGAAATTGCGCGCGCGCACAATGGCAATTTACAACTTGAACCCAGTACTCAAGGCTTTACGAGCTTCACGCTAACAATGTCCCGATCGATGCCCCCAAGATGAGTAGCGGCGCAAAGCGCCACCACTTATCTTGGGGGTTTTATGCCCTAAGCAAGCCTTAAATAAAACCTTAAAGCCCGTAGCGCAAGCTACGGGCTTAAGGTTTTATTTTTTTATTATGCGCAGTTTCTTAACGGTTGCAAGGCAATTGAATATATGCTTAATTTAACTTGAATCATTATGTAGTTCGTGCCGAACTTTCACTTTAATTATGTTTTCTTGGCAAATGTCGTTACGAATTTTTCTGGGTATCATTGCTGGGCTGGCAACGGCGTTGGTGCTCCATGCTTGTCAAGCCGAACCGAATGCTCTGAATAATGGTTCTAATGTTTCCCCTAATATTTCCCCTAGTGCGGAAGCAAATAAAGTTGCCGTTGTTTCAAATTCTCAAGACAAACCTCAAGATAAACCTAAAAAAACAGAATTGCCGCCAGCAACAAAAGCGATCGTCGATAGCGTTCCAAATGGTCTATACGATCCACCCCGAGGCGACATTCGACTGGCGGTAATTAGCGATTTGAATAGTTCCTATGGCTCGACCGATTACGAACCAGAGGTAGATAAAGGACTGGCATTGCTGCCATTTTGGCAACCAGATATGGTGGTTTGCAGCGGCGATATGGTGGCGGGACAATATCCATCGCTGACGGAAGAGCAGATGAAAGCAATGTGGGCTGCCTTTGACGATCGCATCGCGGCTCCTTTGCGGAAAGCGAAATTGCCCTATGGATTCACGATGGGCAATCACGATTCCTCAAGCGCTAGAAGCGTTTCGGGGAAATTTTTATTCGCACGCGAACGCGATGTTGCCTCGAAGTATTGGAATGAACCTTCGCACAATCCCGGGGTCGAATTTGTCGATCGCTTTGAGTTTCCTTTTTATTACACTTTTAAATACAAGGATGTTTTCTTTTTGACTTGGGATGGTTCGTCCGATTTCATTCCCAAAGATAAATTGGAATGGGTAGAAAAATCGTTGCAAAGCCCTGCGGCAAAGGCGGCGAAGATCAAGATCTTATTGGGGCATTTACCTCTCTACGCGATTACGGTTGGTCGGAATGAGCCTGGAGAGGTGATGGCGAATACCGAACAGTTGCGTGCCATGCTAGAGCGCAATAACGTTCATACCTATATTAGCGGGCATGACCACGGTTACTATCCTGCCCATAAAGGCAAGCTGCAACTACTGCATACGGGCATTCTCGGAGCGGGACCCCGTCCTTATATTGATAGTAAAATGCCGCCACGCAAAACGATGACAGTTATGGATATCAACTTTTCATCGCCTGAGTTGACGACCTATACGACCTATGACATGAGAACCATGCAAAAGATTAATTATGACGAGCTGCCGAAATCGATCTCAGGGCATAACGGCATCGTATTGCGTCGGGATGTAAAGATGGAAGATTTGAGTGCTTCGGAGCGCTCGAATTGCGAAAGTCGATTGGGAGCTAAGCTGTGTAGTGCTTAAGGTTTCCATTCCCAAGATTTTGACTCGCAACAAAACCTCTCTCTGGATAGATTTAGCATTTCAGAGAATGACCCAAGGGCTGGCGATTTCCTTAATGCTTTTAGTGGCGGCGATCGCTATTGAACTGGCAATCGCTGCTTTCCCAGCTATGCAGAGATTTGGTTTGGGGTTTCTATGGACTGCGGAATGGAATCCCGTTAAAAATATCTATGGCATTTTGCCGCAGATATACGGAACTCTCATCAGTTCGCTAGTGGCGATCGTATTGGCGATTCCTTTGGGGGTTGGCATTGCGATTTTTCTAAATGAAGATATCGCACCTAAGTTCCTTCGCGTACCGATTTCCTTTGCGATCGAATTACTTGCCGCGATTCCGAGCGTAGTTTACGGCTTGTGGGGGATTTTTGTGCTGATTCCGATGCTGAAACCTTTACTGAGAGGATTGCATCAAAATTTGGGCTGGATTCCTTTTTTTAGCACCCTTCCCGCCAACCGATCGCTATTGCCGACAATTTTGGTATTGACCATCATGATTTTACCGATCGTGGTCGCAATGTCCCGCGATGCGCTCGCTGCGGTTCCTTTAGAGTTGCGATTGGGGGCAGCAGCGATCGGCGCAAACCGTTGGGAATTTATCTTAGGGATTGCGGTTCCTGCCAGTATTTCGGGGCTCGTCGGCGCGTCAGTACTGGCACTGGGCAGGGCTCTGGGTGAGACGATGGCAGCGGTGATGTTAATTGGTAATGCCAATCAAATTAATTGGTCGTGGCTTGCTCCTAGTTCGACCATCTCGTCCCTAGTAGCCAACCAATTTTCCGAGGCGACTGGGCTTCAGATCTCGGCTTTGCTGTACGCCGCCTTAGTGTTAATGGCGATAACGCTAATCGTTAATGTACTTGCCAATGGTTTTATTACTTCTTTCTATTTATTTAAACAGAAGGAAAGACCGATATCTTCCAGTCTCCTATTGCAAGCTGATGATTTCCATCATGGGCAAGAACAGGGAATTTCACCGTCCAAAGCCTCGATGTCTTCTGGGGTTATGGAGGATAAGTCTGATATTATTGCAAGCCTAGTAATGAAGCCGCAGAACGTTTCTCCGTGGCGACCAAATCCCATAAGACGCAAAACTGTATCGGTACTTTTGACGATTGGCATAGGTTTGGGAACAGCAATTGCCATTTTTGCCTTTGGATCGATTCTATTTAGTCTCATTACTAACGGATTTTCCCGTTTTGATAGTGCTGCCTTTATGGAACTACCGCCGCCGCCCTTAGAAATGGGAGGAGGTTTTCGTAATGCGATTATTGGTACTTTAATAATGGTAGGGATAGGGGTGGGATTGAGCGTTCCCATAGGCATTGGTGCGGCGATTTATTTGAATGAATTTGGGCGAGAAAATGCTTTATCGCAATGGGTTCGTTTTCTCAATGGGGTTTTGAGTGGATTGCCATCAATTCTCTGCGGGTTGTTTGCCTATAGCTTGGTAGTTCTCGCAACAGGAACCTTCTCGGCGATCGCAGGAGGGCTTGCCCTCGCAGTGGTAATGCTACCGACGATCGCTCGGACGGCAGAAGAAGGTTTAAAAGCCGTAGCTCCCGAACTGCGCGAAGGGGCGATCGCTTTAGGTGCAAGCCCCATCCAAGCGATCGCTCTTGCGATCGTTCCCGCCGCTACACCCGCGATCGTTACTGGCGTGGTGCTGGCGATCGCCCGAGCAACGGGTGAAACCGCTCCTTTATTGTTTACGGCTCTATTCAGTCAATACGGCTTGAATGGACTGTGGAAACCCGTTGCTTCGATGTCGATTTTAATCTACAACTTTGCCCTGTCGCCCTACCCCAACCATCAAGCCTTGGCTTGGACGGCTGCTTTGGTAGTAGTTGCATTGATTCTGAGCGTCAGCATTGCCGCTAGATTTTTGACCCGCGATCGCCTTGCTTAACCTAAAATTCAATTAAACTGGCGTTACCCTTTTATCGTAATATTGCCTTTGGCTGTATACGATCGCCTACACCGAGGTTGTTTGTGTCATTTAGATCTGTTTCATCCCGCCGCAAGTTTTTGTTAATGTCCTCATTTCCCTTAGCGATCGCGCTCAAGGCTTGTCAAGGAAAACCACCCGATCCCAAAGCTTCTGAAACTGTTGATAGCAAACCTCCCACCAATGCAAGCGCTACTTCTCCGCAAATTTCTCTCTATGGCGCGGGGGCAACATTTCCATCTTTCCTGTATCTACGGTGGTTTAAAGATTACAACACTCAAAATCCCAACGTTCAAATCAGTTATCAGCCCGTCGGTAGCGCCGCAGGAATTCAGCAATTTCTATCGGGGACGGTAGACTTTGGCGCTACGGAATTTGCGCTCACCGATAGCGAGATAGCCAAAGTTGCTCGCGGCACGGTTCTCATTCCTTCAGTGGCGGGAAGCGTGGTAGTGGTGTATAACATTCCTGGGGTAAAGACGGGACTGAAACTGTCGCGAAAAGTTCTTCCCTCAATTTTCTTAGGTAAAATTAAGAAATGGAACGATCCTGAGATTGTCGCGCTCAATCCTAATGTTACTCTTCCCGATCTGCCGATTACCGTAATCCATCGCTCCGATGGTAGCGGTACGACAGCCGCCTTTACTGCCTATCTCAACGCCATCAGTCCCGAATGGCAAAGCTCGGTGGGAACGGGGTTGAATGTGGCTTGGCAGACGGGTGTGGCGATCAAGGACAATGCAGGTGTCAGCGCTCAAATCCAGCAAGGTGAAGGCGTGATTGGTTATGTGGAATATGCTTTTGCTAAGCAATTACAACTGGCTACGGCAGCGTTAGAGAACAAAGCAGGGCAGTTCGCAATCCCAACCGAAAATGCCACGACGAAGGCGATCGCCACGATTAAATTGTCGGAAGATTTGCGCGGCTCCAATGCCGATCCCGATGCGGTCGATGCCTATCCGATCGTTACTTATAGCTGGGTGTTAGCCTATCAGCAGTACGACGATCCCAAGCAGGCTCAAGCTTTGAAGGATGTATTAAAATGGGGACTAACGAAGGGGCAAGCAATGGGATTGGAGCTAGGCTATGTCCCACTCCCCGACGAAATCGTCAAAAAATCGATCGCCGCTTTGGACAAGATTGGCAGCAAAAAGAAGTAAGCGATCGCAACTTTAAGCGGCTGCTTTTGTGCAAACATCATCAAGCAAATCAAATAATGCATCTACTTGAGAAGATGTAAATAAACTGTCGATGCCTTGGGATGCGAAGTCGGTAAACGGAGATTCGTAGAGCCTTGCTGCTGCGATCGCGCCATGTTCGGTGAGGTAGTCTACGATCATGTTGATAAATTCGATTTGGTTAGCATTGAGGGTTTTATCGGCAAGAAATTTGCCAAATTCCTGTTTAGCTACTTCGCGATCTAGTCCGATCAGCGATCGCACAAATAACCCTAGCCCATGAGATTCTTGCTTGGCACGGTTAATGTCTTCTTCTTTGCCTAAACCATTTGCTAGCAAGATTATCTCTAATTCTGATAGATCGGTGGCTGTGAGTTGTTTATTATTTCTGAGTTTGAAGATGACCATCTGGTCTTGATGCGATCGCAAAAAATCTCTAGCTTTAGCTCGGAATTTTTCAAAGCTATCGGATGCGGTGAAGTGGGGTAATTCGACAATTGCTTCATCCCCCATCTCATCCTCGAAATTGGTGTAAATCGGTTGACGCTCTTGTTTTTCGATGAGCTTAACTAGACTGCGTAGGCGTTTGCGGACTGCTTCCAGCATGGGTAAGGTTACGTCTTGCCACCATTCATCGGTTTGGATGTCTTGAATTAGTTCTAGTTGGGCTTGGACTAGGGGGATCGATGACTTTTGCTCTAGCAAGTTCGCGATCGCCTTAACCCGATCGCGGAGCTGCGTAAATGAGGAGTGCGATCGCAGGATAGCTAGTTGTATTTTGAGGATGAGGATATCAAATCTTTTAATTTCTTCGGCTTCGGGTTCAATTTGAGCGGGTAAGCCTGCGATTTCTTGGCTGAGTTCGTTTAGGTCTTGCTCTGATAGCGATCGCCATGCTTCGAGATTGTTATATTTTTCAACGAGTTGCCGCTTAGGTCGCACGATGAAGTTGTCAATATTCATGGCTGCAACCTCTGAGTAAAGGATCTGCGCGATCTGATTTCGTAATGATGATTCGGGATTGGTGATGGGATTGTAGATATTGCTGGAATCTCGAAGTTTTTTGTCTTCGTTTACCGTCCCTTCGGCTGCGCTCAGGGAGCTAGATTTTTTACGCTGGCTGAGCGCAGTCGAAGCCAAAACCTCACTAGCATCTTCTGCTGCGTTTGCCGTCCCTTCGGCTGCGCTCAGGGAGCTAGATTTTTTACGCTGGCTGAGCGCAGTCGAAGCCAAAACCTCACTGGCATCTTCTGCTTCGTTTACCGTCCCTTCGGCTGCGCTCAGGGAGCTAGATTTTTTACGCTGGCTGAGCGCAGTCGAAGCCAAAACCTCACTGGCATCTTCTGCTGCGTTTGCCGTCCCTTCGACTTCGCTCAGGGAGCTAGAT
>NZ_LIRE01000347.1 GCF_001402795.1 Pseudanabaena sp. 'Roaring Creek' | reverse complement strand
CCAAGTGTATTAGGACATAAACCCCAAGAATTGACTGGCGGCGCGAAGCGCCGCCAGTCAATTCTTGGGGTTTGATTTGTCCTCATTGGCTGTAGCTATATATAGCTGCCGCCAGTTTTGTTTTGATACAGTTGGCGGCAGCTATAGCTATAAAAAACTAAATTTGCGATCGCTATTGCATTCTTGTAGTACGTGTAGTATAAATGTAGTGCAGCGTAGTTCAAGCGCGTAGAACGCCTAGTCTAATAGCGATTACAAGTACTCCAGTATTTGTAATCGCTATTAGAAAAGGAGATGCAGCCTCGCAAACTGCTGAAAAGTCCTTTATGCACTTACTTGCCTATCTGGGCTGAAGCATTCAGGGTTATTGCCCCAGATAGGTGCTACTTGTTCGCAGGTAGCATCTATCACTAAATCAAAACTCTTATTTTGAATTTTGCCTACGGCAAAATTCAAATTCGATAAAACTCTCATTTTGGATTCTGCCTACAGCAAAATTCAAATTTGATAAAACTCTCATTTTGAATTTTGCCGTAGGCAAAATTTAGATTTGATATATTGACGGGTAGCTCAGTGGTAGAGCATTGAAAACATCCTTTGTCGTCACTTACCTGCAAAGGTCGCAGATTTAGGGTTATCGCTTTAGATGCCAAGGGTCGGGGGTTCGATTCCCTCTCCGTCAATTGGGAGTTTGATTTTGAGTAATGTGTTGGAGAGATAGTTATGCGATCGCAATCGAAACTTCTCTTTGCCCAAGATAAAAATGTGTGGTGCGAAGCACCACACATTAATTCAAGGGACGAATTGGCGAGGGTTATCGCTATTGGTTACATCACCTCCATGAGGTGATTGGGTTCAAATCCCAAAATCCCTTCCTAAACTAGAGGTTTTGCCTGCTGGTTGCCATCTTTCCTTAACAAAGCAAAAAATCGAAATTCCAAATCGGTAGTCCTAAAGAATTAATGAAGTGTTGCGCATAGTGTGACACTTCATTACTCAAAATCGCTACTTCTTTAGTTCTACCCCCAATCTTGGGGTGGATAGTTCAACTGGTAGAACGCACTTTTGCCCGTAAGGGACGCAGACTCAGGGTTATCGCTTCCAACGACTCACCCCTTTGTCGCGAGATGTGGGTTCGAGTCCCATTCCACCCCCTCTAAAAGTTTTTAGTTGTTGGCTTTTAGCAATTAGCGATTAGCTTTTAGCTGTTAGCAATTGGCTTTTAGATGTTCAAATTCTCGGCAGGTGGCGAAATTGGTAAACGCGCTTGAAAAATAACCTTTATAGGATTACTTGTCTGCAAAGGCTGAACTGTAGAGGGTTATCTAAGGTCGGGTGACCATTGGTCTTGTAGGTTCGAGCCCTACCCTGCCGATTCCTTCTCTTTGGTCGAGGCGAAGGAAGTTCTCTTTAATTTTTCCCCTGACGGGACGGAGAATGTCATGTCTTATAAATTTTTATTCCAGAAACCCAAAGGTACTCCTCAGACTCAAGCGATCGCAGGTCGTGAATCTGAAATGCTCCAAGGGCGATCGGGGGGCTTTGCCTTTGATGCGGGTATCTGGCGCATGTTGCGTCGTTGCTTGCTGATTGGTACGGCTCAAAGCACTTACTACGCTGGCAAGCACGAATTGTCTGCCGATTTCATCAATACGGTGCAGAAATGCGTCGCTGAAGATGCCGATCGCGTGAAGAGCGAAATTCTCTATGCTAGCGATGGTCGGGCGGTGAATAACAGCGCTCCTATTCTGGCTCTAGTCTTGCTATCGATGGGTGACAGCCAAGCGGCGAAGCGGAACTTCGTGGAAATCTTTCCGCAAGTTGTCCGCACGGGTAGCCACTTCTATGAATGGATGAACTACACCAAGTCCATGCGTGGCTTCGGTAAAGTCATTCGTGAAAGCGGTAAGGCATGGCTCTCCAATCCCGACACCAAGGCGCTTGCCTATCAATTGTTGAAGTACCAACAACGGCAAGGCTTCTCGCACCGTGATGCGTTACGTTTGTTTCACGTTAAGCCTGAAACCGACGATCAACAAGCGCTCTATCAATGGGTGGTCAAGGGTTGGGACGAACTTCCTTCGCAGATTCCATCGGATGCGCTGGCGCAAATCTGGTGGTATGAATGGCTGAAGCGTCACCCTGACAAGACCCATGAAGCGATCGCTAAGGGTAAACTCACCCATGAAATGGCGGCTCCCATCGGACAGATGGATGTGCGTGCATGGCAGTTGCTCTTTAACGAAATGCCCATCGGTGCATTGTTGCGGAACCTTGGCTCCTTGACGGAACTCGGTGTCTTGACTGCGAAAAATAAGGATAACTTGAAGCATGTCACCAATGTGTTGAACAATCGCGATCGCCTGAAAAAGGGACGCATTCACCCCATTGATGTTTTGAAAGCTCTCAAGACCTATCAGTCGGGTGGTGCGCTCGGACGCAGCCAAAAGACTTGGCAACCAATTCCTCGCATTGTTGATATTTTGGAAACTGCTCTGGAAATGTCCTTCGATGCGATCGCGCCTACGGGTGCGACTTTCCTCCATGCGATCGATGTGTCGGGTTCGATGTCTTACTACACCGTAAGTTCCATCGGCTTGACCTGCTGCGAAATTGCGGCAACGATGGCTTTGGCAACGGTGAAGGCAGAAACCAACTACGCGATCCGTGGATTTGCCACCGACTTCCGCGATTTGGGAATCACCAAAAAGGATTCCTTCACATCGGCAATGCAAAAGGCCTCGAACCAAAACTTCGGTGGTACGGATGCATCGGTGGCGTACGATTGGGCAATTAAGAATAAGTTCTATGCGGATGTGTTCTGCTTCTGGACTGATTCTGAATCTTGGGCAGGTCGTCGTCATCCTAGTGAAGCCTTGGCAGAATATCGCCGCAAGGTGAACGCTAATGCGAAGGCAATCTATGTGACCTTGGCTCCCTACAAGCTCTCGCTAGTCGATCCCAAAGATCCTAATTCTTGGGATATGGGCGGTTTCGATCCCGCCATGCCCCGTACGATCCAAATGGTAGCAATGGGTGAAGTCTAATAAAAAAGGAGTCGCTTCGCGACTCCTTTTTTATTAGGCAACCTCGGCTGGCTCCCTTGTTTCGAGCGCAAGCCCACCCGCACGAATTCCTTCCATTTCTTCTAATACCTGCAAATATTTACCTGTGATAATCCTCGCGCCACGGCGATGGGTAAAATAGTTCCATCCCCATTGAATCATCACGATCAGCTTATTATCAAATTCAATCAGATAGTAAACATGGACAAATGTCCAGATAAACCATGCTAGCCAACCCTTCAGACGCAAGAACTTGAAGTCCACGACCGCTTCATGGCGACCGATTACAGCAAGACTGCCAAAATCCCAATACTTGAATTTTGCGGGTTCCTTTTCTTGCACTTTCGCCTCAATATGATGCGCGACATATTCACCCTGCTGCATCGCCACAGGTGCAACTCCCGGAAGTGGGCGATCGCCTTGGTGGGGATAGTTTGCCAAATCACCAATCACATAGACATTGGGAAAATTAGCGATCGATAGATCGGGCTGGACAACCACACGACCAACGCGATCTAGTTCCGCATTGAGGCGATCGCCTAATACTTTACCCATCGGTGAAGCCTTGACCCCTGCCGCCCAGAGAATCGTTTGCGCTTGGATCTGCTCGATTTGTTCGCCACATTTGAAGGTAACGATATGATCTTCAATATTCGTCACCATCGCACTAGTCTTAACTTCCACTCCCAACTTTATCAGGGATTCCTTTGCGGTTGCCGAGAGATCGGCATGGTATGGGGGCAATACGCGATCGGTTCCTTCTATCAAGATGATTCGCGCTTTCTTAGTATCGATATTCGTAAATTCACCGCTAAGAGTGCGATGGGCAAGTTCCGCTAAGGTTCCTGCGAGTTCTACACCCGTTGGCCCGCCACCGATAACCACGAAGTTCATCAATGCTTCCTTAAACTTAGGATCGTGGGTCTTTTCGGCAGCTTCAAAGGCGCTCAGGATGCGGCGACGCATATTAATCGCATCTTCAATGGTTTTTAATCCTGGGGCTTGCTCTGACCATTGATCGTTACCAAAGTAATGGTGACTGACTCCTGTTGCCACGATCAGCGAGTCATAGTTTATGTCTATGTGATTTTTTAACTTAACTACCTGCGCTTGGGGATCGATATCTAGCACTTCGCCCATGACGACGCTGGTATTTTTGTTTTCGGCGAGGACTGCCCGCAATGGTGAGGCGATATCGGCGGGGGAGAGGCTGCCTGTGGCGACTTGGTAAAGTAGGGGCTGGAAGAGGTGAAAGTTCCGTTTGTCGATGAGGGTGACTTTGAGGGGAACCTTTGATTTGCCTAGTTTTTGGGCGGCATATAGTCCCCCAAAACCGCCGCCAATAATAACAACATGATGGGGTGCGCTTTCATTTTGAGTACTTAGAGACATGGCAAGTTTTAAGTTGGGTGTGATGATTTTGCTGGTGGCATCTTTAAAAAATTATTATATATGTAAATAAAAATATCTTTTTGTATCTTTTTGTTTTGGAATGCTAATGTTTAGATTAATAACCCCAAATACTTGTTATGAATGTGTCGGATAAACTGCGATCGCTAACCTATAGCTTAGATATCCAAATGGTTGGGATGTATTTTTGGTGTGGGAATTTTGTAATTCAGTTCGGTGGTACTGAGGTGTGATGATGAGCCTTTTTACTATCCTTTTGTGGTTCCTACGTTTGTTGGATTCGGGTTTGTACTTCCCAATTATTTTTCGTGGCATACTCCGTTTGATCAGTTAAAAACCATAATAGTGTGATGGCTGTCTATAATCCTGCGAATGATAGAATCGTTACGGCTTATCAGTTAGACTGAGATTTGCAACGTAAAGTACAAAAAACTATGGTTACTGTACCTTCTCAATACCGTTTGCCAACTGCGGAAGACCTACCCGATTCCGATGAAACGCCTGTGGATAATGAACTCCAAAATGACATTCCCAACATTCTATTAAACCTATTGCGAGAGATTTGGAGCGATCGCTCTGATTGGTTTTGGGGTGTGGATATGGGGGTTTATTACGAGCCAAACATTGAGGAGCCAGCCAAGTCTAAGGCAATCGTTCCCGATGGGTTTCTCGCTTTGGGTGTACCGAAGCAAACTAGTGAAGGTGGACGCTTGAGCTATGTGGTTTGGCAGGAAAAAGTAATGCCAATTCTGGCTTTGGAAGTTGTTTCTAAAAAATACAATGGGGAATACGACACGAAGTTAGCCAAGTATGCAGAGGTAGGAATTCTCTATTATGTGGTGTACAATTCCACGTCTGGTCGCCGACTGTATAAGGATCATCAATCTCTAGAGGTGTACAAGTTAGTCGATGGGAAATATCAACTTTTGCCTGCGGTGGCGCTTTTAGCAGAGGGTGGGAGGATGGTATGGCTTCCTGAGATTGGTTTGGGAATTGGTTGTGAGCAGGATATTTACGATGGTTGGCAACGCGAATGGGTCTATTGGTACGATCGCTCAGGCAAGAGATATCTCACTGCTCAAGAACGTGCGAACCTAGAGCGTCAGGCGAGACTTGAGGCTGAGGCATTATTACAAAAGTATCGCGATCGCTTTGGTGATATTTCTGAATAGATCGCTGAGCAAGTAAAGTTAATTTCGCAGCAGGAGCATCAGGAGAAAGAAAAACTTGCCGCATATTTGCGATCGCTTGGCATCAATTCTGACGAAATCTGATACTTTTTTATCAACCATACTGGTTTGTTAGTGCGATCGCTGATCTTATAGGGTGTATTAATGGAATGTAACGTACCTCTTTACTCGCCAAATAGCCAATTGTGCTAATAATTGAAATGCTCCAGAACTTTTAAACATGATAGGCTGGCAACAGAGATTATCTGCGTCAGGTGATTGAGAATCTTGTACTGCTATACTTTTGGATAGCCACATTCAAGTAGTTTTTGCATTCAATTTATTACGCTGATGAGTAGTTCAGAATCAGAACGACCATGTATATATCAGCCTCTTCCTACCTTTAGTAGAAAAGAGGAAATCGAGAAATTATTAAATTCTGGAACTATGGAAGAGATTCTAGTCTTATCACTAGCAGTAGGTGAAAATTTTCCAGACTGGAAATATGCACAGGATCTATGTTTGCTTCTAGCTGAGCATCCAAGTGATAAAGTTCGAGCTAATGCCTGTTTGGGACTTGCATATATTGCGCGGACAAAACAACGTCTAGAAAAGCATCTTGTAAAGCCAATCCTTCTTCGCGAACTTCGTAGCCAAACTGAATTTCGTTGGCGGATAGAGGATGCAATTAAAGATATTAATCGTTATTTGAAATGGCATTTGGCACATAAATTATGAGTTTCAGAGATCGCCGATCTTGTAGGTGCATTCATGAAATGTAATGCACCTTATTGAATGCAAAATATTTGTACGTTACGCTCCGTTAACACACGCTACGGAATTGATTATTTATTGCAAGTTTCTTGAGTGCGATCGCCAATTTTGTAATGCGATCGCTGATCTTGTAGTGTGATCGCCAATTTGTAAGGTGCGTTGAAAAAAATCGTAATTACTTGGCTGATGATGGGGCGAAGCGATCGCTTAATATAGTTACATAAAGAATAGCCAACAACTTTATGACCGCAGCACCAACCTTAGCAAAACGATATATCGAGCAACGCGATCGAGGATACTGGATCGAAGGAACCCGTATTTCTCTTGATTCTGTTGTTTATGCCTTTTTGAATGGTAAATCACCTGAAAGCATTGCCCAAGACTTTCCATTACTCTCATTAGAACAGGTTTATGGAGCTATTACCTTTTATCTTGGCAGCCAAGAGTTAATTGACGCATATCTCAAGGAAGGTGAAGAAGAATTTGAGAAATTGCAAAAGTCCTGTAGACAAAAGAATCCACTCCTATATCAGAAGTTAACAACTGCTCAAACCCAGAAGCTAATCAAATCATGATGGCAGTTCAATTTCAAGCAGATGCTGACCTTAATCAAGCAATTGTTACTGGTGCGTTACGCAGACAACCCAATCTGAGTTTTCAATCAGCTTATACAGCAAGGCTGGAAGGCAAGAAAGACCCAGAAGTATTAGCAATAGCAGCACATGATGGGAGAGTACTTGTCACCCACGATCATAAAACGATGCCTGCTGAATTTGGCAAATTCATACTTACAAAAAACAGTTCGGGAGTTTTGATTCTCTCCCAGAAATTGCCAGTTAGTGAAGCAATTGATGCAATCATCCTCATTTGGGAAGCCTCTACTGCTTCAGAATGGGTTAATCAAATAATGTCAATCCCATTCTGAAGATCTAGAAGATTTAGGATGTGTGCGATCGCCTATTTTGTAATGCGATCGCCGCTTTGCTGGGTTATGTTCATGCGTTGACAATTGCTATAGGATTAAGTAGTATGACAATACAATCCTACTAAACTATCGTAGGCAAATTAAGCAATGAGTAAAAAAGTCAGCATCACCTTAGATGATGAAATCCTCAACTTTGTAGATCGCTTAGCAAGCAATCGCAGCAGTTTTATCAACGACATTCTCTGGAAAGAGAAGCAGAGGATTTTTATGAAAGAACTGGAAAATGCTTATAAAGAACAAGCAAACGATCCAATCTTTCAAGAAGAGATTTCTGTTTGGGACGTTACAGTGAAAGATGGTTTAAATGCCTAATGGAACCTTAACCTATAAGCGAGGAGAAATATGGTGGGTCGATCTGAACCCAATTGTCGGTAGTGAGACTGGCAAAGAACGTCCTTGCTTAATTTTGCAAAATGACATTGGCAATCAAAATGGATTAACCACCATAGTCGCGCCATTACTGCCTAATAAAAAAACTTATCCATTCGTTGTGAATGTTGCACCGACCGCCCAGAATGGACTAAGTGGCGATCGCCATATTAATTTGAGTCAAATGAGGGCTGTAGATGCTCGAAGAATCAAGAATAAACAGGGTGTTTTAGAAGATATCTATTGGAAAGAAATTGCGAAGGCTGTATCTATTGAGCTTGGCTTCAATGACTTCTCTTCTTAACTACTAGACGTACAAGCGATCGCTTAAAATAGTTACATAAAGAGTAACCAAAAACTTTATGACCGCAGCACCAACCTTAGCAAAACGATATATTGAGCAACGCGATCGAGGATACTGGATCGAAGGAACCCGTATTTCTCTTGATTCCGTTGTTTATGCTTCTTTGAATGGTAAATCACCTGAAAGCATAGCCCAAGACTTTCCATTACTCTCATTTGATTCTCTCCCAGAAATTGCCAGTTAGTGAAGCAATTGATGCAATCATCCTCATTGGGGAAGCCTCTACTGCTGAAGAATGGATTAATCAAATAATGTCTATCCCATTCTGAGGATCTAGAAGATTTAGGATGAGCGCGATCGCCAATTTTGTAGTGCGATTGCTAGCTATTTCGTATCCTAAAGGCTGTAGTAATCGCCATATTCAGATTATGTTAAAGTAAATCAATAAGACCAATCCAGCGACAGAATGGCAAGTTTGTCTTACTCATCAATCCAGAGATTGTCAGTAGTCACTTGACTGAGTGCATTTGGTGACAGCTATAAAATTTATCAGCTTAACCCGAAATGACGTTATACCAAGTTAAGAGATAGCTATGCCATTTCTTAACTTGAAAACCCTTCGGTTTATAGATAATTCAAATAAAAACTACAGCTTCGACTTCGCTCAGCTAGCTTACACCGAGGGCTGAGCGAAGTCGAAGCCCGTCTACAAGTTATTTAAAACAACTATA
>NZ_LIRE01000346.1 GCF_001402795.1 Pseudanabaena sp. 'Roaring Creek' | reverse complement strand
TCAAAGTAGTGACCCCCAAACAGAGGATTCCTGATAGGACAATAGAAGCTAGTTTCATAATTGTAATCAGAGCGATAGGTTTTTACTAAGTAGTTCGGCATAATTAAAAACCAGAACCAGAGAGCATACCGCCCGCTGCGCGGGCGGTATGCTCTTCTAGGTTTTAAGTTATGCCTAGCTACTTACAACACTCCGAGCCTTCTATATTCCACAGAGGGATCGAAGTTTGGTAAATCAGACCGCAATGCAAAAAAATAGTTCCAAATTAAGTAGCTAGGCATAATTAAAAACCAAAATCAGAGAGCGTACCGCCCGCTACGCGGGCGGTACGCTCTTCTAGGTTTTAAGTTTACTTATGCCTAGCTACTTAAATATTCGAGCATAGATGCCAACCTACTTGAATTATTCCTTCAATCCATGCAATTAATGCTTGGGAATCCTCTGCGCCAACGATCGCACTCCGTTTTTGAGAGAGAATTTCTTGCTTATCACTACCAAAATATAAACCAAATAGGTTTAACGCGATCGCTTCATCGGTTTGTGAGGATGGCATTGGCAAATTCCAATCTTGGGCTTTAAGTTGGAGCAAATTAGTATAGCTATGGCTCCAATTCGCATCTTTCCCCCTATGACCATCGCGATCGCGATAATCTGCCAACCACTGCAAATATTGCCAAGGGGTAGTCCATTGAACGTATTGACCATTGTCAAAAAGAATCCGAATCGCCACGCGATCGCGTTGTCCTGCGGCAAAGTGGTTGGCAAATTTTTCCGCTTCTCGACAATGGCGCAAAATATCCCTTGGAGATACCAGATGCCCTGCCCAGACAAACCCGACACTCAGAATAATCCCGAGGTTTTCTTGTTGCCAACTATTGTGTAAATCAATCAACCACTCGATTGCTCCCTGATTCTTTAATTGCCCGCTCTCTTGTTCTCGATGCATCACACCAAGGAAGTCATATCCACCAACATATGCCATCAACCCTCGATCCACTTCGGTGGAAAAATTCTGACCCCAAGCTCTTAAGGAATGACTAAACTGAGTGATGTTAGCCCTATCTTTCAGCTTTGCAAGACGCGCATTAATTCTATCTCCATCACCCATAAACCATGCGTTCCAGTAGATTCCCTCCCGATTCTCGTCACGCAACAACATTTCGCGAAATCTTGGCGAATAGAAATCTTGATGGATTTTTTTCGCGATCGCTTCATAGGTAACTAACCTTTTAATTAATTCGAGGATATTTAGTCCCTCACTTTTATTAATGGGAAGGAAATCATTTCCCTTGCTCGCAGGATCGAGAATTTTGGCAATACATTGATAGATTCTTTTGATTTCTGTGGTACTTAACCTTAATTTCTCCTCGTTCGTATAGGCGATCGTACCTTTATGCAATCGATTGTGTAATCGATCATGCGATCGATCTGGCAATTGACTAGAATCCTTAGTGGTTTCCTTTGATGCGCCCCAGTCGCGGCGCAATTTACGTGCTTCCAAATCTTGCAAGGCAGTCTCAATTGTCTCACCATCGCCCCAAAAGATTTGCCAAGGTTGCATCCTCCATTTTGTCCAAGCCACTGCCCATTCAGTGGAGTTTATCAGTTCGGGAAGTTCGGAGTTTAGATTCTCTTGCAACCATTCATAACAGTTATTCACAATATCTTCCCAGCCTTCCATCAACGCTTTGAGAGCTTCGCTACAAGAGAAATTGCCCATAACTAAAATGTGACTGGGGATTCCTTGGACGATATCGTCATTAGCGATCGCAGGCAATATCACTTCAATACCTTTGTTCTGTGCGGCTCTAACGATCTTCCAGCTTAAATAGGAAAGGATTTGGGATGCGCCATAAAGCTCGCGCAATCTGCGAGACTTTTCGATAAAATTCTGCATGGGTGCAAAACTGAACGCCGTATACTTAGGGATATTTTGGGAAAATAGTTCGGGATTGATAGGTTCTTGCATTGGTATATTTTCGTTTTCAAACGTATCTTTTGACACAATCGTTCCGCCTCTCTTACACATTAAGAACAGCAATTTATCAGTTATTTATCATAGATAGCTATTTTATAAAAATATTTTTGTAGATGATTTATACAGCCTGAATTGGCAGTAATTAAATACTTATAAAGATATTTAGGATTTTTTATAAAATATCGTTATTTACTTGACAGAAACCTTAATCCCTTCCCAGCCAAGAAATAGCGGGGCGAAGCCCCCCTCATCGTCCCGCTATTTCTTGACTGGGGAAGGAGTATACCTAAGTTCTGTGCTTTATATTCCTACTGCGATCGTCAATCCTGCGATCGCCTAATGTTGCTATTCTTTGCAATAGCAATCCTGAAATCATTGGTGGATTCTGGTATTTGTGGAAACGTACTACGAAGGTATGAGCTTCCACAAATACCAGAATCGATATACCTACTTTTTAACGCAAGAAATCACGATTTCAAATAGTTTAGGAGGAGTTTGTTTCTCCATATTTAACGTCTGTGAAGCTTTAACAAATTCACTTTCCGTATAAGATTCTTGAGCTTTATCAAGAACGCAAGTACAAGCAGCTTTTTTCTCACTCTCCGTCTTCATGTTTGTAATTGCTGACACGCACCCATCTGTATAGTCTTTGATGAAAGCTTCTGAATAATGATTCACTTGAGGCTTATCTGTACTTTTGACAGTTGGAGCTATCGAGGCTGATGTAGATGTTGGAGTAGCAGAGGCTTGGGGATTCGATATGGGAGAAGTGCATCCTCCAATCGTTAGTAAACTCAAACCGAAAGAAGCTAAGTAAGGGCGTAATCGCGTATGCATATAAGAACCTATGACTTCGACAAGGTAAGTATATAACATAGGTATTCGTCCATCTTGGGCAGTAGGTGAAATAGGAAAATGGTGGAAGCGTATCCCTTCAGAATGTGCCTCTACGAATTATTTAGGATTGGTATATAATCAGAAGTAATCAGAATTAAAATAGTCAAATCGAAATAAATTAAGTAGCTCTGTTAAGTAGCTCTGTTAGTACTAAGCCGAGTTAAGCTATTTCCTAAGGCTTTCCCCAATACTTCGCCTCATGCCTAGATACCACTTGGGCATGAGGCTCAAAACATAAACCCTATGTATTCATCGGAAGCAAACAATCTGAATCGTCGCTACGAATTACCGACCTGTCTGTTAGAGATTTGGACAGAGCGATCCCCCCTGTCGGAATGGCAATCGCAAATTGTTGTGCAAAATCTCCGCTTTCGTTTACAACTCGCTCAAAGGAGAAAAGCCATTGAGGGCAACCAACAGCAAATTGTCAATTTAATTGAGGCAGTTACTGCCTACTGCGATCGCTGGTTAGCCCAAGATGATTTCGCGACGCTCGAACATGCGATCGTCGTTCCTAAACTGTCAAAGCTAAAACTTTCGACTCTCCAATTATTTGATCTCCACGAAAGCCTAGAACTCTGTGCGAATGAGTTTGTGATTTTACCGAACTTGGTGCTAGAAGTACGCCGATTCCATCCCAACTGGCTCAAAATCATGGCAGGCGCGATCGCAATTGTCGGCGTTAGTATTGGGACAATTCGTTTGATTTCGTCACCTTTTGGCGAACAGCGTGGCTATCAGATTGCGGCTACCTCTCAACCCGAACGGGTCGCAACCACAACTATCCCTGAGGATAAATCTAGTAATGGGGCTAAGATGCCAGCGTCTCCCATACCTTCCCATTCCAGCAGTCCCTCTCAACCTTCCGTTTCTGGAGCAGTGCGGAAGGTAGAGGTTCCTTCGGCAACTCTCAAAGATACCAATCGCAAAGATACTAATCGCGACTCGAAAAGTTTAGAAAGCATGGATAAAGTTGCGATCGCTCCAGAACCAAATATTTCTGGGACTGTTGGTTCTGAAGCTACTAGCAATCGCCAACATATTGATAATCGCCCTTCCGCTTCGGGGAGTAGCGCTAAAATAGCCCCTAGAGAACAACCAAGGCTTTTAGAAGTCCCCAATCAAGATGGATTGGATCCAGCAGCAAAAATTTCTAAAGCATCACCTGCCGCCCCCATGATATTGCCGAGTATCGCGGCAGCTTCACGGGCTGCTAACGAAAACACGATCGCCACAACTAATATCAAGGTTTTACAAATTCAATCGGAGCTACCCAGCGATATCACGACCGCTTTTGTCAGTTATATCCAATCCCAAAAAGTAGCGGTGGTAGGAAAAACGATTACTCTCGAACTAGATGTTTCAGGCAATCGAGTTCAAAAAACATCTATAGCTACCCAAGATGCAGATCGCCGAGATGCAATCCTAAGAGCACAAAATATACCCCCTGAACTCGAAAAAGTTATTACGGAATGGCGATCGCCGAACGCAGTTACGGGAAAAATCCATCTAGTCCTGCAAATCTAAACAGGAAAGTCAAAAAAGAAGACAGGCTTTGCCTATTTTCTCAATAGGTAAGGATGGGCGGCGCTTCGCGCCGCCCATCCTTACCTATTGATCTTTTGGTTATAAGCTGAGCTGAAATACAAAACTAACCTTGTCACCTTTACCTAGTGAAATGCGATCGCCTGCCCTAAGTTTATGACGATTGCCCGCAGGTAGCGGCAGATTATTAATATAAGTACCGTTCGAGCTGCCTGTATCCTCAAAATAGAACGAGCCGCCATCCGAGCGAATATCTGCATGGATACGGGAAACGATATCTGAGTCGGGGAAACCAGACACATCAATATCGGGAGGGATTACCGTATTGGGCTTACCAATATGCACAACTGGCAAGTGGGCAGGAATTTCAATGGTGAGATTTGTCTGGACATGGAGTAAAGATGCTGCAAATTGCTGTAACTGCGTTTTAACGCTCGCGGGCGAACTCATGGGGGCTTTTCCTAAAGGAGATGGATTATTTGCCTCTGCTTCAAGTAAGGCTTCAATCTCAGTAAATCGGGGACTAGCAGAAACTGCTGAGGTGTCAGGAATAGAATTTATCACAAAACTTTCCGCAGAATTGCCCTCTGTCGTTTCTTCAGATAGAGGGCTTGATTGGGAGCTTGAAGTATTGTTAAGAACTGCTGGTATTGCCATACCTTCTGATGATGGCTCGACAGCAGGGGCGATCGCACTTTCTGGATGCACATTCGGGAGCAAATTAGTTGCAGTTGCTGCCATGAGATTAAATCCACAATGCCCGCAAAACTTAGCATCTGACAACACAGTTGCATGACAACTAGGACATTCTATGTTTTTAACTATGGGCAGTGGCGTAAAACAGGCTTCGCAGTTTACGGCTCCGTCGGGATTAGCATGAGAGCAGTTAGGACAGGTAATCATAAGAGCAACTTAAGATGGACAGTTGGAAAGTTCTGAACTAGCGACTTATCAAAAATTTAAGGATTTGGAGGGGTTTGTAGTACAGTTTTTGATGCAATGCGGGTTTTCTTCCGTTCTGACTCGCTTAGGGCAGTACCAGTTTGTAGACGAGTTGCGTTATTTTGCAGGATTGTAGATGCATTGTAATCGCCCATTTGCAAAGCAGTTTTAGCAGCAGATTGTAACATTGTTGCCGCACCTGCGCGATCGCCCTGTTGCAGTTTTTGCTCGGCAAGCTGTGTTTGCCGATATTTAGCCAATGCTAGCAAATGATTTTGAACCTGTGAATCGAGCTGAGGTGTAAAGTCTTGGACGAGTTCTGCCGCGATCGCTATGGGATCGGATAGGGAATTAATCTGTGCTAGCGATGGAATATCATAACGAACTTGGGCGGTCAAAATTGGAATTGTTGAGCTGGCAGGGTTTTCCGCAATATAGCTAGCAGGGCTGATGTATAAATTAAACAGGACGACCCTTTCTACATCCGTCATCAGATCGCCAAGTCTCACGATAATGGCATTACCCTCCGTTTGGTAGGGTAACTCGATCGTATCAGGGGAAACTTGAGCGATCGGCTTCAATTCCGCCAATCTGACATAGGGGGCAAGTTGCAAAACTAAGTGAGCATTGGTCAGCCCGATCGCTTGAACGCGTTTTAATAATTTTTGAAATTCTTCACTCGCCGCCGCAGGAGAGGCAATATAGGCCATTGCCCCACCTCCAGCATCCGCAATCCGCTCTAGCACATCTTGATTCCAACTATCCCCAAATCCGAGGCTATGCAGCGTCATATTGTATTCCGTGGCTAGACGCGAAAACTGCAAACAACGCTCGTTATCACCATGCTCGTTTTCCCCATCGGTCAGCACAAAAAGCTGACTCACTGTCCCATCTTTGCCCTTACTGGTTTCCTGCAAACCCAACTTGATGCCATCATCAATGCAAGTGCCACCCGAAGCCTTTAGAGATTGAATCTTTTCTTTGATCGATTCAGTCCGATCTACGAGTTGATTTTCGACTACCACATGAGCTTTGTGGTCAAATCCAATCACGCTAATTCGATCCTGTAAATGCATCCGATCGACTAAATCCCTTGCCGCACGTTTGACGGTATCAAGGGGCTGACCGCCCATAGAACCACTGTGATCTAACACAAGACATAGGTTAAGTGGTGCGTTATTACCATCAACAGAAGCATTTGCCGAAACAGAGATCGCTAACTGACGTTGACTGCTACCTTGGTTGCTATCAAGCAGGCGATCGCTTAACTTACAAGTCAAATTTACGCTCATTTAATCTCTATCCTTAGGATTTCACAGGATTTTTCAAGGATTTCATCGGGATCGAATGGCTTTGTCATATAGACATCTGCACCCACATCTTCGCCCCGACTGCGATCGAATTCTTGTCCCTTGGCGGTTAACATAATAATATATACATCGCTCAAGCTATCATCGCTTTTGACCTTTTGGCAGACTTCGTAGCCATTCATCTTGGGCATCATGACATCTAAAAACACCAGATCGGGCTTTTCACTCTGAATCGTCTCGAGTGCCTCTTGACCATTAGTGGCGATTAACAAATCTACATCATAATCTTCTAGCTCTTCCAAGGTTTGCTCTAATAGCATACGAATGTGCGGCTCATCGTCAACAATTAGTAGTTTTTTACTCATCTTCAAGCCTGCGAGGTATCTCAAAACTAATGTATCACTTACAGGACTGTCTGTGTGCCTAAGTAGTTCGGCATAATTAAAAACCAAAACCAGAGAGCATACCGCCCACTGCGCGGGCGGTATGCTCTTCTAGGTTTTAAGTTTACTTATAGCAGTAGCCAGTTATATTAGGACAAAAACAAAACCCAGAAGAGTGTTGCGGCGCTTCGCGCCGCCATACTCTTCTGGGTTTTATGTCTTAACTTATTTGGCTATAGCTATA
>NZ_LIRE01000345.1 GCF_001402795.1 Pseudanabaena sp. 'Roaring Creek' | reverse complement strand
GTAATTGCTCTAGGAAGGAATAATCAAAATTTGGTATAAGTAGTTCGGCATGATTAAAAACTCTAAGAGATCCCCCTCAATCCCCCTTAAAAAGGGGGAAGAATTTAATTCTCCCCCCTTTTTAAGGGGGGCTGGGGGGATCTATCCAATTCTTAAATGGTTTCTAAAGTAGCTAAGCATAGATAAACTTAAGACATAGAAGAGAGTACCGCCCGCTACGCGGGCAGTACTCTCTCTGGTTTTAGATTTTAGCTTTCAAGAAAAAAGCATTATCGCACTGGAATAATCCCATGAATTCCTCAAACCCATCCTTTCGCCTTTTGCTTCATTTAGAGTGGCTGCTATTAGCTACAGCAATAATTATCGAAGTAATTATGCCCCCCCATTGGGAATGGACTGTAATGCTTCAATTGTTAGCGATATTTGCTTTTGGACTAATGGGATTAAAGCTACCTAAAGGCAATATTCTCAAAATCTCGTTATATACAGCCCTAGAGTTCGGGTTAATTCTCCTGCCAGCAAGTCAAATACAAGGAGTTTTAGCTATTCGTCCATTTTTTCTATTCTGTCTGATTATTCTGATGCGAAGTTGCCTAATTTTTAAACAGTTGGGTCAACTGATAATTTTGCTTTTATCGCTTCTTTCCTATAGCTATCTACTACTATCGAAGCCAATTATTATCGATAGATCCCGACTACTCGATACAAACTGGGACTGGCGCTACAGCAATATCATATTATTTAGTTTAACGCTGATATTTGCATTATTACTTATTAACGCTTTGATTGCGGAGCGGCGTAGCCGAGAGCAGCTAGAAAAGGTGTATCAAGAATTAGAAATGACCCATCACCAATTGCGCCAATATGCCCTAAAAATCGAGGATCAAGCAACGTTACAAGAACGCAATCGCATCGCTCGCGAGATTCATGATGGACTAGGACATACCCTATCAGCCCAAGCTATTCAAATCAATAATGCCTTACTTCTGTGGGAGAACAGAAGCGAACAATCACTTGTAGCCCTTAAACAAGCTAAACAATTGGGAGCAGAAGCTCTATTAGAAGTCCGCAAATCCGTCTCCGTACTTCGGTCAAATCCATTACAAGGAAAGTCTCTAGAAGCCGCGATCGCTAAATTAATCGCTGACTTTAAACAAACTATTGGAGTTGAAGTAGGAATTGAAGTGTTAGAAAATATTCATTTAGCGCAATCTTTATCCCCAGAAGTAAGTACTGCTGTTTATCGCATCGTACAGGAATCATTAACAAATATTTACAAACATGCTCAGGCAAAAAATGTTCAGCTAGACCTAAGTCAAGAGGCTGGGTATGTCCACCTCAAAATAGTTGATAATGGAAAAGGGTTTAATCCCAGTCAAAATACGACAGGATTTGGTTTACAGGGTATCAAAGAAAGAACCAATGCCCTTTGCGGTCAATTTCTGCTCGATAGTAAACTAGGGGCGGGTTGTTGTCTTTCCGTTACCTTGCCCCTTAACAACTTCAAGATCGCGTACCTCTATGATTCAAATTCTGTTAGTCGATGACCAGCATATTATTCGCCAAGGTCTCAAAACGATGCTCGAATCCAACAATGATATGGAAATTGTGGGTGAAGCAGAAAATGGGCAAAGGGCGATCGAACAAATCTCCAATTTAGAGCCCGATATCATCCTGATGGATATCAGGATGCCCGTCATGGATGGGGTTGCCGCAACAAGGGAAATTTTGAAAGCATCGCCCGATCGCAAAATTTTAATTCTTACGACCTTTGATGATGATGAATATGTATCACAAGCAATGCGCTTAGGAGCCAAGGGCTATTTGCTTAAAGACACCGAACCTGACGAGCTAGCAATGGCAATTCGCGCAGTTTATAAAGGACATACCCACTTAGGACCAGGCTTATTTGAAAAGGCTTTAATTTTGACCGAGTCAACAGCGCTTACTTCATCACCATCCTTGGCATTGGCTCAACTTCCTCCTAGAGAATTGGAGGTACTTAAATTAATCGCCGAAGGTTCTAACAACCGAGAAATTGCTGAGATTCTCTTCCTGTCTGAGAATACGGTTAAAAATTATGTCACCAATATCCTCAGTCGTCTTAATTTACGCGATCGCACTCAAGCGGCTCTATTTGCCCATTCACTTTTTCGCGATCGGCGATAATAAATCCCTCACAATTTTTCAACTGATAAAGCTAATTTCAATCAATAGAAAAAACATCCGATAAACTCACAATTATCTGGTCATATAACCATCCTAAATGGTTTGTAGAAGCGCACCTCTTTGGGGTGCGCTTTCACAAACCCAAAAATCTACAAATGATTTAGAATAGTTATATCAGCTCTTGACACTTGAGGCTTTAATAACTAATCTTTATATGTAGGGATCAAACTCAAAATCTTTTGAGAAATGGCATCTTTTGAAAGGGGAAATACCTTTTTAAATTTAGGAATACTGCAATTCATTTATTAATAATTGGTGAATAATCGAGGTATTTTGAGGAATGCTAATGGTCTTAAAAGGTTTGTAAGCAAGCAAGTCATGAAAACCATTATTCCCAAGACTCAAATTAATAATATTAACATTATTAATATATTGTGGTTTGTTTCATAACAAGGTGATATATCTATAAATCATAGGCTTTCCTACTACTCAGTAAAACCATGAAGAATATGAATTGTTCTTTGTCAAAATTTATCGGTGAGGATTAAAAAATGAGTGATGCAGTTTTTGTATTAGAGCCAAAAAATATTATCGATAGCGCTACAGGTAGCCAAATTCGTCAAGAGGTTGGTGAAAAGTTAAAAGAGGGTATAGAAATAATTTTGATTGACTTAACCCATATTACTTTTATGGATAGTTCGGGATTGGGGGCAATGGTAGCCACGCTACAAGGGGTAAGAGCTAAGGGCGCAGAACTATATCTCTGCTCTCTCAACGATCAGATCAAAATCCTGATGGATCTCACCAAAATGAATAATGTTTTCAAAATTTTGCCCGATCGCTCAGCCTTTGACAAAGCGATCGCGTAGTTAATATCTCTTTGACAAAGGCTGTCGCCTCTCGCGTTAGAAGCCAAGAAGAGAAGATTGGCGCGAAGCGCCAATCTTCTCTTCTTGGCTTTTATACAAGCAACGTAAGAGATAGCCAATACTTTCGCCAAAAATAATTTAGGACTGCGATAGCCTAAAGAAAATCAATTGTTAACAAGGAAACATCGTCATCAAAATTAGCTTGGGGAGTAGTAACGCGAATCTGTTGTAGTACTTGGTCAGCGTTAACTTCCTCCCCCTTCGAGAATTTACTAATCAGAAAATCAAAAAATTTAATCGTTCCCCATTTTTTACCATTATCTTGATGAACCTCGAAAATTCCATCGCTAAAAATATAGAGCTTACTATCTAGAGGTATGGATATTTCCGAACTCATATAATGAATGGCGGGAAAAAAACCTAAAGGCATATCTAAGCTAGGAAGTTTTTGGATCTGGGGACTCTGAGGATCCCCAGAGAGCAAAATTCCATGGGGATGCCCTGCATTAGCATAGGTTAACTTACGTTGCGATCGATTAAAAACGCCATACCACATTGTGAAATATCGCCCATTATGCTGACTCATCTGAAAGGCGCGATTCAGTTCCGTCAAAATCGTACTTGGTTTATAAAAGGCATCTTTGCCAAAAGATTGCGATCGCAAAAGATTTAAGATCGAAATCGACAGCAAAGCGGCTCCAATCCCATGTCCTGAGGTGTCAAGCAAATAGATGGCAAGATTATCGGAATCTAGCCAGTAAAAATCGTAACAATCGCCTCCCAACTGACTAGAAGGGATAAATTCGGCGAAGATGTTGACGGAACCTTCCAGAGCTTTTGGTAAAAGAGACTTTATGTAATCGCTTGCCTCTGCTATCTCCGCCTCTAACAATTGCTTTTGCTGCTGCAAATCTTGATTGAGCTGATAAATACGTAACCCCGCCCTAACGCTAGCAAGTAATTCAGTTTTATCGATGGGTTTAGAGAGAAAGTCATCAGCACCATTATCCAGAGCCCGAACTTTATCCTCCACCGCTCCCTTAGAAGTCAATAAAATAAAAAATGTTGAAGATAGCTTTGGTTCCAGCCTAATCTGACGGCATACTTCTAAGCCATCTATTTCTGGCATCATCCAATCACAAACGATGAGGGCAGGTTGATGCTGTTGGGCTAGTAATATTCCTTCTTGACCATTTTTACCTGCAATCACTTGATACCCATATCCTTGCAGAGTATTCTTAAGAATCATCTGCATGACCAAGTCGTCGTCAATTACTAGAATTTGCAGCATTCTGTTTGCTTGAATCACGATATGTAGTTAGATGTATAGTAGTTCTAAATTGTTGGTAAGTGACAAATCTACCCAAAATCACTAGATTTTGTATTATAAAAAACTAATTATTATCACACTTTATCGAATTAGTATAAATTAGAATATGTAGCTAAGCATAAGTAAACTTAAAACCTCTAAGAGCCTACTGCCCACTACGCGGAAGGTGCACTATTAGATTTTGGGTTTTAATTATGCCTAGCTATACATAAATTAGAAAAGTAATTAAACAATAAGACTGTTTTATCGATGATTCCATTTAAACCCAATTTCTGTAGTTTTAAATATGCAATAATGCATCATCTAGTAAGCTGCTAGGCATACATAGCCTTCACATCTAGAATTGCATACCGCCCAATAAAAGGGTTGTAAAACCTATATCTTTGATTGTCAACGATACTGAACTATTTAAGATTGCTAAATATTTAAGAATACATTCAACCTCAAAGTATATATGGGCAAAATGTAAGTGTCTCAAACGATCTCATTACAAGTCACTACTAATCTAAATGAACTCGTTCAAGTTTTGAATTGGTTCGACAATATCGATCATGGTTCTGTTCCCAATATTGATTGGTTAATGTGTAAAACTGCGCTTGCAGAAATATTTACTAATACCGTACGCCATGCCCATAAGAATCTACCACCCGAAACTCCGATTACTTTAGAGGCAAATTTGACAGAAGAAACTATCGAAATTAAGGTTTTTGATTATGGGGAAGTTTTTGACCTTGCCACAAAACTCGAAAAAATGGTAGAAGCCGATGTTAATGCCACAGGCGGTCGAGGATTACATCTTATTAATCAGGTAGTTGATAGTTTTACCTGTCATCAAACCGCAGATGGGCGTAATTACATGCAAATCAGAAAAAAATATCTATCCACAAGATAACACTAATCACAAAAAGCCAGAAGAGAGTGGGGATGCTTTGCATCCCCACTCTCTTCTGACTTTTTGTCCTGATGTAATACCAAATCACAAAATGGCTACGCCATTTTGTGATTTTAAAACCCTTACTGGGTTTGGTTTTTAATTCCCAAAAGTGTAGCCACACTTTTGGGAATTGGTATAATTGGCAAAAATAATTGGCAAAAACTATACAGCAGCATAAGAAATAGCTAAGACAAATCAAAAACCCAAGGATTAGTGGCGGCGCTTTGCGCCGCCACTAATCCTTGGGTTTCTATATTTTTTTTATATACGTAACTGCCACCCTAATCCTTTCTAAAAGCTGCCCAGTATCCTTAGCAAGATGACCAGTTTTTCCAGCCTCTTCCAAAGTTCTAGCCAGCTTCGCTACCCCAAGAATACCCAAAGCGACACTGGTTCCTTTAATAAAATGTGCCTCGTATTCAATACCAGTGTAATTGACCTGCGAAATCGCGATCGCTAATGCGTCTAGATGCTCGGGTAACGAATCAACATAGGCTTGCAAAAGCTCTTGGCGAAAAATAGGGTTACCATTACATACTTCATCGAGATATTGCCAATCCACCTTGAGATCGGCTTCCAAATCAGTTTTTAAGTCATTGTCTAGAGCATTTTTTCCATCGATTGTGACGGAATTTCGCTCAGGATGATTAACAAAATGATTAACAAAATGATTAACAACTGGATCTTCGAGATGACGGCTTTCACGCATCTGATACCAATAGGCTAATTTTTGCGCTAAGTCTTGCTTGCGAACAGGCTTACTCAGAAAATCATCCATACCCGCAGCTAAACAGCGATCGCGATCGGCTTTCATCGCATTAGCCGTGAGGGCAATGATCGCTACACCCGCTCCAGCCAAATTTTGACTTGCCTCACGCTCGCGAATTCGACGACTAGTAACATAACCATCCATAACAGGCATTTGGCAGTCCATGAGAATGATACTGTAAGAAATTTTATCGAGCATATCCAGAGCTTCTTGCCCATTTGCCACCACATCAACTCGATAGCCTAAATTATGAAGTTGATTGATGGTTACTTTCTGATTGATCGGACTATCTTCAACCAATAGGATTTTTAGCTGGGATGGTAATTTAACTTCTTCAGCTATAAATTCTGGAAGTTGAGCGATCGGTTTTGCACTTTTACCTGAAATCGTATTAACTAGACTATTCAACAAACGAAGTTTGCGAACGGGTTTCCGAAGATAATCCGCAAAGCCAATTTCCAACATTCGACTAGCGGCTCCATTCTGGTCGAGAGAAGTAAGCATAATAAGATGAGTATCCCGCAAAATGGGCGAACTTTTAATCTGTTTTCCCAATTGCTCCCCATCAAGATCGGGCATTTGCATATCTAATAAAGCAAACTGATAGGGCTGACCGATCGCGATCGCCCGATGGAGAGCATCAATCGCCTCAGTAGATTGAATCAGGATATCAACCTGCATTTTCCAAGATTTTAACTGATGGTAAAGAATATTGCAGTTAGTCACGCTGTCATCTACAACTAAAACCCTTAGGTCTTGAAGAGCACTAACTGCAAGTGGATAATTCCCTTCTTCCGATTGCTTTTGAAATGGAACCGTAAACAAAAAAGTTGAACCTTTATTTTCTTCACTCTCTACATGGATGCTTCCTCCCATTAAGCTGACTAATTGCTTGCAGATGGCTAATCCTAAGCCTGTACCTCCATATTGTCTAGTTGTCGAAGCATCAACTTGACTAAAGGGCTCAAACAATTTCGACTGCGCCTCTAAGGAGATCCCAATTCCCGTATCGATTACCGAAAAACTCAAGGAAACCGTAGTTAGATCTTCCCTAGCGATCGCAACTTCGATGGTCACTTCTCCTTGACGCGTAAATTTAATGGCATTGTTCGTCAGATTTAATAAAACTTGACGTAATCGACCGATGTCTCCTTTCAGGTATTTGGGAACATCAGGATGAATAAATAGAGCCAGATCCAAGCCTTTACTATGGGCAGAACCAGCTAAAATATCGGCTACCTCTTCAATGCTTGATTCGAGTTCAAAGTTCAGTTCCTCTAACTGCATCTCACGGGCTTCTAACTTTGAGAAATCCAAAATTTCATTGATCAGATTTAACAAATGCTCGCCGCTATTATGGATGGTATTGGCGAAATCTTGCTGCCTTGCATCTAAATCCGTTTCCAGTAGTAGCCCTGTCATCCCGATCACCGCATTCATTGGTGTCCGAATTTCGTGACTCATCGTAGCCAAAAAGCTACTTTTAGCCTGATTAGAGGCTTCCGCAATTTGCTTAGCTATTTCTAAGACTTGATTTTGCTCATGTAAAAGCTCATTCGCTTCCCTTAACTCTTGAGTTCTTTGATCTACTCTCTGCTCTAATTCTAAGTTTGATTGCTGAAGTAGAATCTGAGTACGTTCTTTTTCCGTAATATCATCAATCGCGATCACAATACTGATCTCTTTACAATAGTCGCTATCAATTTCCACGTAAGTAGCGGTAATTTCGAGAATAGCGACTTTGTTGCCATGGTAAACATCATATTTATTAACGACCTTACTCCTTTGAGCGATCGCTAAAGTCACAGGATGACTCTCTAAAGACAGCATGACACCATCACAATACAGTGGTAAAAGAGAGTATATCTCCTTACCAATCACCATAATATGAGGTCGATTAACAAGAAGATCGAAGGATTTGTTGCACCACTGAATCCTTCCTTGAGTATCAGTCCAGACGATCGCATTGTCTACCGCACCTAAAGCAACCTCCATTTTTCCAAGAATCGATCGCAGTTCTTGAATTTGAGATGGGATATGATTCATAGCTCCATGTACTCAGATACTACTCGCCAATCAAGATTCAAGCGATCGCAAGGTTGCACCAAAAACCCACTTCTCGTCATGTTTCTCAGCCAAGATATAATGTTCTGAAAGAATCTCTCGATTATCTTTAGTAATGACTTGAAGTTCGAGAGGGTGATTGAGAATAGTAGCAACCCCAGTAGCGGTAAAGCGGGAGAACCCCATATGATGGGATTCTCGAAAATAACTAGGCAAAATCACAGAAATTAATTGTCCCACTATTTCCTCCTTTCGCCAACCTGTAAACTCCTCAAAATGTGCATTTACATCGGTGATAAGCCCTTGAAAGTCAGCAACAACAGCAGGAAGATCGCTAATAAGAATGGCAGCAATGGATTGGGGACGTTCCATAGAAAATTCCTGATAATTTATAGGATGTAAATTTTTACAAGTAACTACAACAGTCCAAAATAACAGTCCAAAATACTTCATCAATAGAGATAGTTGATGAATAATACCTACTCCCATCGTCACATTTGTCAATTAAGCCCAAGTACTTAAGTAATACCAAAACTAAAAATGGCTACGCCATTTTTAGTTTCTCAAGCCCTTACTAGGTTTGATTTTTAATTCACAAAAGTGTTGTCTCACTTTCGTGAATTGGTATAGTTGGGCTTAATTAAATATAAAACCCTAAAACCTTTAGCGCATGCTACGCTTGCGCCGCAGATTTTAGATCTAGATTTTAATTATGCTGAGGTACTTAT
>NZ_LIRE01000344.1 GCF_001402795.1 Pseudanabaena sp. 'Roaring Creek' | reverse complement strand
CTATAGCTACAGTCACTTGACTTAGGACATAAACCCCAAGAATTGATTGGCGGCGCTTCGCGCCGCCAATCAATTCTTGGGGTTTATGTCTTATTAGACTTGGCGACAGCTATACGACTCGATAGAAAGTATGATCGGAGCAGGGGCGATCGCCTTTAACTAAAAACGAAATGAACCTGATAATATAGAAATAATATTTTTGTCGTAGGCAGGGCATAACCGCCATGATGATTCAAACCTTACCGAAAGTAACGACCTTTGATGAATTTGTGGAATTTCTTCCTGAAAATTCTGGCGTGCGTTACGAACTACATAACGGAAATATTATTGAAATGGCTCAACCAGTTGGAGATCACGAAGAATCTAAAGGATTCTTGACCGTTAAGCTTAGTGGAATAATCGATCGCTTAGACTTGCCATATCTCATTCCTAACCAAGCAATTGTCAGACCTGAAGGCAAAGATTCTGGATATTTCCCAGACATATTAGTGGTAAATCGCGCCAATCTGCCCAATGAACCACGATGGAAAAAAGAATCAGTGCTTAGTCAGGGTGCATCCATACCTTTAGCGATCGAAATTGTATCTACTAATTGGCGAGATGATTATCATTTGAAATTTGCCGATTATGAAGAGATGGGAATAGCTGAATATTGGATTATTGATTATGCTGCATTGGGCGGACGCAACTTTATCGGTAATCCCAAGCAACCGACCATCTCGGTTTGTAATTTGGTGGATGGAGAATATCAAATTAGCAAATTTCAAAATAGCGATTGCTTGATCTCGCAAATTTTCCCTGAGCTAAACCTCACTGCCAATCAAATTTTTAGATCAGGGCTTCCCAATTAAAAATCACATCAGGAAATGGAAGCAGAGAGAGCGTATCACCCTGCTCATAGCGCTGCGATCGCTTATAGCCTGAAGCTGATGGTTGCGAATATCCTTCGATAATTTGTTGATTGACATCAAATAGCCACATTTCAGGAATCCCATTGGCAGCATATAACGGCATTTTTACATCGCGGTCATAAGCGATCGTGCTGTCAGCAACTTCGATAATCAACAAAATATCCTCTGGTGTTGGCAAAGCACTAGCATAAAAATCATCACGTAACTTTAAAATTGCTAGGTCGGGCTGTGGTTCAGATCTATCGCTTAAATGAATGGGATTTTGCGTCCAAATAATTGTCTGATCGCCTAATTTTCTTTCAAACTGTTTAGTCAAACGAGCTACACAAACTGCGTGCTTGATGCCAATTGGGGACATTTGTATGATTTCTCCGTTGATTAATTCATAGCGATCGCCTTCTGCAAACACCCCCGCATCGTGCATGAGATGGTATTGCTGCACCGTAAATCTATGAATATTGCTCGTAAAATTGGGTGTAACTAGTTGGGCTGTCATCGTATTTCACCTCAATTCAGGTAGGTTAGAGCTTTCATGCTAAATATTTAGTATTATTAAGATTCAAGACTCGCGATCTAAGCGATCGCTAGCTTTCTTATTCGCATATTTTCGCATATTGATTGATAAGTAATGGACACTAGATACAATCCCCAGCAGATCGAACCCAAGTGGCAAAAAGTTTGGGCTGAGAAACAACTTGACAAGGCAAATAACGACGCAATTGGTTCTGAAACCAACAAAAAGAAATTCTATGCGCTGTCAATGTTTCCCTATCCATCGGGTGATCTGCATATGGGGCATGTCCGCAACTATACGATCACCGATGTGATTGCCCGTTACAAAAGAATGCAGGGCTATCAAGTATTGCACCCGATGGGCTGGGATGCCTTCGGGTTGCCTGCGGAAAATGCGGCGATCGATCGCAATACGCACCCTGCGAAATGGACTTACGCCAATATCGACAATATGCGATCGCAACTTCAGCAAGTGGGCTTGTCCTACGACTGGGAGCGTGAGTTAGCGACCTGTTCGCCCGACTATTACAAATGGACGCAATGGATCTTTTTGCAATTTTTGGAAGCGGGGTTGGCATATCAAAAGGAAGCTAAGGTTAACTGGGATCCGATTGACCAAACCGTAATTGCCAACGAACAAGTGGATAGTGAAGGTCGATCTTGGCGATCGGGGGCATTGGTGGAGAAGCGCAAGTTGCGTCAATGGTTTTTGAAAATCACCGACTATGCCGAGCAGCTTTTGCAGGATTTGGATAAGCTCAATGACTGGCCCTCTAGTGTCAAGATCATGCAAGCCAACTGGATCGGCAAGTCCACAGGCGCGGAGCTAAGTTTCCCCATCGTTGGCAGTAAAGAGAAAATCACTGTTTTTACGACGCGACCCGATACAGTTTATGGCGTGAGCTATGTCGTGCTTGCTCCAGAGCATCCTCTGGTCGAGACTTTGACCAATGCTACTCAAAAGGAAGCCGTTAGCAAATTTATTGAAGAAGTCAAAAATCTTAGCGAAATCGATCGCACTTCCGACGATCGCCCTAAACGTGGCGTAGCGATCGGTGCGAGTGTGGTTAATCCCTTCACTGGCAAAGATGTTCCCATCTGGATTGCCGATTACGTTCTCTTTGAATATGGTACAGGTGCAGTGATGGGCGTTCCCGCCCATGATGTTCGCGATTTCGTCTTTGCGAAGCAGTATAACCTTCCCATTCAAACCGTCATCACCTCTAACTCCCCTGTCCCTATGGGAGAGGAGCAGGGGGTGAGGGAATCCGCTTACACCGAATCAGGGATTATGGTCAATTCGGGAGAGTTTGACGGCTTAGATTCCGTAACGGCGAAAACTAAGATTGTGGAACTCGCGGAAAGGAATCAATGGGGAACCGCCAAAATTACCTATCGCTTGCGTGACTGGTTGATTTCGCGCCAAAGATATTGGGGCTGTCCGATTCCCGTCATCCATTGTCCAAAATGCGGAATAGTTCCCGTGCCCCATGCCGACTTGCCGATCGCTTTGCCCGAAGATGTCGAACTCACAGGTCGCGGCGCTTCCCCCTTGGCACAATTGGACTCTTGGGTAAATGTCCCCTGTCCTAAATGCGGCACAGCCTCCAAGCGCGAAACTGACACGATGGACACCTTTATCGATTCCTCTTGGTATTTCTTGCGCTTTGCCGATGCGCGGAATGATCAAGAAATTGGCGATCGCCATGCTATTAATAACTGGATGCCCGTCGATCAATATGTCGGCGGCGTAGAACATGCGATTTTACACTTGCTCTATTCCCGCTTTGTCACTAAAGTTTTGCGCGATCGCGGCTTACTCGATTTCGATGAACCCTTTACGAGATTGCTCACGCAGGGCATGGTGCAGGGCTTAACCTACATGAATCCTAACAAGGGCGGTAAGGATAAATGGGTTCCTTCAGCTTTAGTCGATCCGAAAGATCCCAAAGATCCCCAAACAGGCGAACCTTTGCAAGCGCTATTTGCTACGATGTCCAAATCTAAGGGCAATGGTGTATCACCTGTAGACGCGATCGCTAAGTATGGAGCCGACACTTTGCGGATGTTCACGCTCTTTAAAGCTCCTCCTGAAAAGGATTTGGAATGGGAAGATGCGGATGTCGAAGGTCAACAACGCTTCTTAAATCGGGTATGGCGCTTGGTGTCTAGTTTTGCAGAAACTAAGCAGAATGATATTTCTAAGAAAGTTGATAAGAATCTCCGCCGAGCTATTCATATTGCGATTAAGGAAGTATCCGAAGATTTCGATGGTGGTTATCAGTTGAATACTGCCATTTCCGAATTGATGAAGCTCAGTAATGCCTTGCAGGATGCTGAGGATAAGAGTTCGGCTACTTTCCTAGAAGGTATCGAAACCCTCTTAACTTTGCTTGCTCCCTTTGCGCCACACATTGCGGAGGAACTTTGGTCATTGATTGGTCACACAGATTCTATCCATTTACAGCCTTGGCTTACCCACGATCCCGATGCGCTCACCGTTGATGAGATTACGCTCGTAATTCAAATCAATGGCAAAGTACGCGGTAGTCTCCAAATGCCATCTAGGGCAAGCAATGATAAGCAAGCCTTAGAAGAATATGCCCGCAGTTCGGAAGCGGCGCAGAAGTATCTCGAAGGTAAGGAGATTAAGAAGGTGATTGCTGTCGTCGGGAAGTTGGTGAATTTTGTAGTTGTCTAAGTTTGTGGGTGGTGTTTATCATCACCCCATCTATTTACTCAATAACGCGGCGATATCTTTATGGAAGAATTATTGACTCTGAAGGAATTGTTAGTTTGTGGGGATATTCCTGCGGCGATGGTTTTGGTTGAGGAAATGACGGAGATGAGTAAGGATGACAAAATTAGCAAAATTTTTAGCTACAGTATTATTTTATTAGTTCATCTCATCAAGCAAAAGGTAGAAAAGCGCACTACGCGATCGTGGGATCTTTCAATTTATAACTCGACAACTCAAATTCGGCGTGCAAATCAGCGTCGTAAGGCTAAGGGAACTTATCTTAGTAAATTAGAACTTAGTGAAACTTTAGCAGAAGCTTATAATATTGCACTGGCTAGTGCAGCGATCCAGGCTTTTGAGGGACGCTATGAGGCGGATGAGTTAGCAGCAATGTGCGATCGCGATGAGATTTTGGCAGATGCAGTAAAATTAATTGAGCAAGAATCAGTTAATTAAATTTCAACTTTATTTAGTTGATTACCTAGATAATTTTATACTTTATGTCCGCAATAAATTACACCAATAAGTAAATATGAAAATCAAACAATTAAGGATGCAATCATTTCGTGGTATCAGTGATCTAACCCTAGATCTTGATCCGCAGCTTAATTTATTAATTGGTAACAATGGTACAGGCAAGTCAAGTATTCTCGATTGCCTAGGTGCTTTTATTGAACACATCTCCGATCAAGTTAAATTGTTATATCAAAACCAAAATAATCTCAATCAGTTTATAGCTAAACAATTTAAGCCTATTTTCAAAGATGATGATATTCCTGTTGGTATTACAGAGGAAATTGAAATTCAATTAATAACTATTCTTAATTCTTTGGAATTTCAAATCTCCATACAAAGAATGAAAGGTACGCCATCCAAGGTGTCAGTTGAAATTAAAGATTTATCTTTAGCAACAAATTATTTAAAAAGCCTATTTCACGCAGAGAATATACCCGTTCTGATCTACTACTCAGTAAAGCGCGATATTCTTTTTGAGGTATTGCCAGACTCCATAGAAGATAAAAACTATAGTATTCTCAATGCTTATAATCGTGCTTTTATAGGTGGACAAGTTATTTTTAAAGAATTTTTTGAATGGTTTAAGTTACTTGAAGAATTAGAAAATGAACGAATTAGAGACAACCCAAGTTATCGGGACAAACAATTAGAATCTGTACGTCAAGCAATTTATACTTTTCTGCCAGAATTTAAAGATCTCCGAATTCGTCGTCGTCCTGAACTACGCATGACTGTTACGAAAAATGATGCTGAACTAACGATCAATCAACTGTCTGATGGCGAAAAGAACTTATTAGCAATGGTTGCTGACTTGGCAAGAAGATTGGCGATCGCTAATCCTGAAGTGGAAAAACCTGTTGAAGAAGGTAGCGGTGTAGTCTTAATTGATGAGATCGAGCTACATCTACATCCTAAATGGCAACGCATGGTTATACCTGCATTATTGGACACTTTCCCCAACTGTCAATTTATAATTACAACCCACTCACCACAAGTGCTAGGCGAAGTCAAAGATGGAAAAATCTATCGACTTGCTAATACAGAATCAGGAGTTACCGCAGAAATCGTCAGAACCTATGGCAGAGATAGCAACCGCATTCTCGAAGATGAAATGGGAGTTCCTAAACGCAGTCAAGAAATCAAAGATGGTTTGAGGGACTTATTCAGACTGATTGATGATGGTAATTTACCGAAAGCTAGAGAGTTGCAGGAATACCTGAAGGGCGAAATTGGATTTGATGAGCCAGAATTTGCTAGGGCAGATGTATTAATTCATCGGAAAGAAGTTTTGGGAAGATGAGATATATCAAGAAAGGGCAAGAACCGCAAAGTTTTACTGACTGGAAATCCCAAGAAAATGATGACTGGAAACCAACTTATAAAACATTACGAGGTCAAATTAAAGCTGAAGTACATGATGCCTTATTGGAAGAGCAAAGTTATACCTGCTGTTACTGTGGTATGAGCATCACAAGGAATATCAGTCATATTGAGCATCTGCAACCGCAAAATGATAAAACGCCAAACTTGCCAAAGGATCTAGCTCTAGCAATAGATTTCACTAATCTCTTAGCATCATGTGGCATCCCAGAAAAGTCAAATCTAGAATACGAGAAAATCCTACATTGTGTGTATCACTGTGGCATTAAGAAAGGGAATAATTTACTTGCTGTCCATCCCTTACAACCAGATTGTGATGTTTTCTTTCGATATCTATTAATACCACAAGGTGAAGAATATGATGTGGAAATTCTGCCTACAGAAGAACCTGATAAACAACAATTAGCTGCTGATACGATTAAAACTTTAAATCTTAACTATTCTAAATTAATAGCTATGCGTGGATCTGCAATTAAAGGAGCTTTAGAAGCAATCGAAGGATTAACACAAGAAGAAATTGAGATATTTATTAAATCCTACGAACAGCCAAATCAACAAGCTTTTAGCTTTGCGATCGCCTATATTCTTAAGCAATTTCTAGATCCAAATTGAATAATCACTGTGGGAATTTACCTTCATGTAATCCTTTGAAATTGATAAGTAAGTAGTTCGGCATAATTAAAAACCAAAACCAGAGAGCATACCGCCCGCGTAGCGGGCGGTATGCTCTTCTGGGGTTTAAGTTTACTTATGCCTAGCTACTTAGCAGATTATTAAGCCATTAAAATTTTGCGGATATTACATTCAGAGTGAAATTTATCAGATTAGATTTTAGCGGAATTCAAGTATTCGGTTTATCAACTAGAATTAGCGATCGCGAGAGATTTCTATGCAAAACAAA
>NZ_LIRE01000343.1 GCF_001402795.1 Pseudanabaena sp. 'Roaring Creek' | reverse complement strand
GAACTAATTAGATAGTCACTATAAAGATCTAACATGTTCATCTTCATGTTTTTATCTTCTTTCCTCATCTTAGCTTGGTTTCGGCAAAGCAATTACTCTCAAACCTACTTCCAGTATACATTCTCAGTCATTTTTTTTGGGCGCTTTCTATCTGCGTAAGGTGAGTTATGACATTAGTAGTTACTGCTGAACTAGTTCCACTCAAAACCGACATCGATGGCGTACTGCGCGTTGGCAAAACCCGCGTCACCCTCGATACAGTCATCAAAACCTTTCAGAATGGGGCAACTGCTGAAGAAATTGTTTATCGCTATCCATCCCTGAAACTAGCCGATGTCTACACCACAATTAGCTTTTACCTCAATCATCAGCAAGAAGTCGAAACATATTTACAGCAAAGACAAAATCAAGCACAAATAATCCGCAAAATGAACGAGGCAAGGTTTGATCCACAAGGATTACGCGACAGATTAATTGCGCGTCAGGTAGAGCAAGCTTCATGAAGTTCCTAGCTGATGAAAACTTCGATAACACAATTATCAGAGGTTTGCTACGCCGTAAGCCAGATGTTGACGTAGTTCATGTTCGAGATGTGGATTTAGCAGGAGCGGATGATCCGACAGTACTAGAGTGGGCAGCCCAAGAAAATCGTGTACTTTTAACTCATGATGTTGCTACCGTAACCCGCTATGCCTATGAGCGCATGGCGGCAGGTCAATCCATGACAGGAGTTATTGAAGTTACTTTTGATGCTTCTATTGGGCGAGTAATTGAAGATCTTTTATTCATCTTAGAAACCATTTAAGAATTACTTTCTGCGGTCAAAAACTCTAAGAGATCCCCCTCAATCCCCCTTAAAAAGGGGGAAGAATTTAATTCTCCCCCCTTTTTAAGGGGGGCTGGGGGGGATCTATCCAATTCTTAAATGGTTTCTTAGATTGTAGTCTCGAAGGAGAAC
>NZ_LIRE01000342.1 GCF_001402795.1 Pseudanabaena sp. 'Roaring Creek' | reverse complement strand
CCCCAAAGTAAAAGCCTTGCGTAGCAAGGCTTTTACTTTGGGGCTTTTAATATTTGCCAGCTTAACCCGAACTTTAATCCGAACTGACGTTAGAGCTACATTCACTTGATTTAGGACAAATCAAACCGCAAGAGTTGGTTGGCGGCGCTTTGCGCCGCCAACCAACTCTTGCGGTTTATGTCTACACTTAGCGACAGCTATAAATTTAATAAATCCTTAGTGATTATTGAGGCTCATGCAAAATCAAATTTCCGATGATGCTGATTTGCGCGATCGCTTTGTTCCAATAGTTGATACCCAGATTGAAGGTCGCAAAATTTATGACTACGCCTTAGAAGGCTTACGAGGACTGGCAGCGCTCTGGGTTGCCTACTCGCATATATTTTTCTACGAATTTAAGCTCGATCCTGCTTACCATCCCACCTTTTCCTTTGGCTCCCTTTTTAATGCAGCTCATGGTGGGATTTTAATCTTCTTTGCCTTATCTGGGTATGTAATTGGACTCACCAATCAACTACCCTTTACCAAATCCAATGCCATTCGGTATTTATTAAGAAGATTTATTCGCCTATATCCTATCTATATAATTGCGATTATTTTAGGCGTACTGTCTTCTCCCACGGACTCATGGAAAACGATCGTGGGCAATTTGTTTTTCTTGCAAGGTGGCGTATCGGCATTGTTATCTGGCAATGGAGTGCTGTGGACTTTACATTATGAAATCGTTTACTACATAGTCTTTCTCGCTATTTGGTATTTTCGTCCCCAAGTTATGCCGTTAATGCTTGGCTCTCTAGTGGTGGCGATCGTCTCTCCTTGGATTCCTTGGTTCCCATCCATTATTTCGGGTTATGCCGCAGGCTGGATATTTTGGTTATTTGGATTATGGCTGGCTTGGAAAAAGCCAAGTTCTGGATCTTTGGCGAAATTGCCAGTTGTCTCCTATATCCTGCTCTTTATCGCTACAGACAAGCTAACCATTGGTAAAACCTTACTCGCTAACCTTGGGTTTACAGGAATTGCCCTGCCAGAAATTAGTATTACCGACTTTGTTTACTTTCCTCTATGCGTTTTGCTGTTTGCCGCCCTCACCAAACGCCAAATCCCTTATTTACGTCTGCTTGGTGCGATCGCGATCGCTTTGCCCCTATTTCAAACCAGCTATCTTTTCGTAACCAAACAGCTTTTTAACGCTGAGGGGTGGGTAATTGCCGCCGTGCACATGTTCTTGGGCTTTGGGCTTTGGGGCTGGAGAATGAGTCCCGATATATTTTCCAAGCTGACGTTTTTTGGCAGTATCTCCTACGGTATTTACGTCTTACATATGCCGATGCTGAATTTTATGCATAGATTTCCCGCTGTGAGTGGCTCCCCCAGCAGTTTTATAATTCGCCTACTGATCTGGCTGGCGCTAACTCTTGGTATTGCTTATCTGTTGGAACTCAAAATGCAACCTCAGATCAAGCGATGGTTTCAAAAAAATGTCCTTGATCGCATCTAATACCAATTCCCAAAATGGCAACGCCATTTTGGGAATCTCAAAACCTTACGGGGTTTGTTTTTTAATTCACTGAAGTGTTGGCTCACTTTAGTGAATGGGTATAAGTAGCTAGGCGCGATTAAATATAAAACCTCAAAGCCTGTAGCGCAAGCGCAGCGTACGCTACAGGCTTTGATTTTGGGTTTTAATTATGCCCAGCTACATAGGGTGATTGCCATAACTTTATTTTATTTGCGTTCCTTAAAATGAAATAATGCTTTCTGTAAACTTCTTTACAATTGCTTAATACTCTTAGGAATACTTTTACAGAGATCATGGAACGTACTTTTTTGGCAGTTAAGCCCGATGGCGTGCAACGTCACCTAGTCGGAGAAATTATTCGTCGTTATGAGACTAAAGGCTTCAAGCTCGTCGGACTGAAATTGTTGCAACCCACCCGCGAATTAGCCGAAAGCCACTATGCAGTACATAAAGAAAGACCATTTTTTGCAGGGCTGGTTGACTTTATTACCTCAGGACCAGTTGTGGCAATGGTATGGGAAGGGGATGGTGTAGTTGCTTCAGCACGTAAAATTATTGGAGCGACCAATCCTCTAACCGCTGAGCCAGGAACAGTTCGTGGTGATTTCGGTGTAAATATTGGACGCAATATCATTCACGGTTCTGATGCGATCGAGACTGCCCAAACTGAGATTGCGCTGTGGTTTAAGCCCGAAGAGTTAGTGGATTGGAAACCTAGCCTAACTGCTTGGATTTACGAATAAGTAACGAGTAAGTAGCTGGATACAATCAAATATAAAACCCCAAAAGCTGTAGTGTACGCGCAGCGTACACTACAGCTTTTGATTCTGGATTTTAATTATGCCCAGCCACTTAACTAAGATGGCTCCTAGTTATACCAATTCCCAAAATAGCAACGCCATTTTGGGAATCTCAAAACCTTACTGGGTTTGGTGTTTAATTCACAAAAGTGTTGTCACACTTTCGTGAATTGGTATTACTTATCGCTGTCGCTAATTGCGTCAGGACAAAATCAAAAGCCAATATATGGCTGTCATCAAGTCTAATAGGACATAAACCCCAAGAATTGATTGGCGGCGCGAAGCGCCGCCAATCAATTCTTGGGGTTTGATTTGTCCTAAGTCAAGCGATTGTAGCCATACAAAACTCAAGAGGGGAAGAGCTGTGCAGCAGCCCTTCCCCTCTTGAGTTTTGTATATTAGTTATACTTGTCAATGTTTTGTCAATGTTAATGACGCTGATGTTATGGATCGGTTATCCCATCTCTACAAAAAGGATTATTGACAATTCTTAACAATTTGATATATTTGTTAATGTGAACGCAAGTTTGCACTAATAAATTCTTAACCTAAACACAAAAATGACAGTAGCAGTACAGAGACGCGAAAGCGCATCTATCTGGGATCAGTTTTGTAACTGGATTACAAGCACCAACAACCGTCTATACATCGGTTGGTTCGGCGTAATCATGATCCCATGCCTATTAGCAGCAACCATTTGCTTCGTAATCGCCTTCATCGCCGCACCTCCAGTCGATATTGACGGCATCCGCGAACCAGTAGCAGGTTCCTTGCTATTCGGTAACAACATGATTTCTGG
>NZ_LIRE01000341.1 GCF_001402795.1 Pseudanabaena sp. 'Roaring Creek' | reverse complement strand
TTTTATGTCTTAACTTATTTGGCTATAGCTATAACATAGGAATAATAATAAAGAGATTAAAAAAAGCTCTCTAATATGGTAGTCCTAAATCATTTATGAGAAAAATAGGGCTTCGACTGCGCTCAGCGAGCGTATCCCGATCGCTGAGCGCAGTCGAAGCCTCTCATAACTCATTTAGGATTGCTATATTCGGAAACAAGAGCCTAGGGCTTCTTGTCTATACGAATAATCACTAAAGAGACTGCGCTTCAGGATGGATCTGTGAAAGAAGGAATCAAAAAACTCATCACCAAGGGTTTGGTTAACTTTGTGGTACCTAGTCTCGTTCTCAGTGGTGGCATCAGCGCGATCGCAATTATCCCTTTGACTACAATTGCCCCTGTCAATGCCCAATCGGACGAAGAGATAAATATCCGCGTTTATAAATTAGCTAGTCCCGCAGTGGTCTCGATCCAATCCCAACTCGGCAATGGCAGTGGTTCGATCGTCGATCCGCAAGGCTTAGTTTTGACCAATGCCCATGTAGTACGCGGCTCTAGCATCGTCACGGTCATCCTCAGCGATAAGCGCCAATTTCGTGGGGTGGTAATTGCCAATAGCCGCAATCCCGACCTCGCCATGATTAGGCTAGAGGGGGTCACCGAAAGCTTACCCACAATTCAGATCGGCTCGTCGGGCGCGATCCAAGTCGGTCAGCGAGCTTTTGCGATCGGCAATCCCTTCGGTCGGTTTGCAGGAACCCTGACCACGGGAATTATCAGCCGCATCGATCGCGATCGCCAAAAATTACAAACCGATGCAGCATTGAATCCTGGCAACTCAGGGGGACCATTGCTCAATAGTCGGGCGGAATTGGTGGGGGTGAATACAGAAATTTTTACGACTAATTCTACTAATAGCGGTATTGGGTTAGCGATCGAGGCTGATACGGTTAAACAGTTTATTGCGGAAGTGCGCCAAGGCAAGATCGGTAACAATATTGCGCCGATTAACAGCCCCAAAGTTATTACGCTTAATGGTATTCCGCTTGCATTTACCCTAGGTGCTACCGACAATACTTTGCCCGATGGCAGCTATTACAAAGCCTACGAGTTTCAGGGGCAAGCAGGGCAATCGTTAGTGATTGAGATGCGGAGCAATGAGATTGACCCCTATCTGGTGTTATTTGATGCCAATGGTCGTAAGGTTGCCGAGGATGACGATAGCGGTGGTGGCAAGGATGCAAGAATATCCATTACCCTGCCCAGCACTGGTAAATATACGCTTTATGCCAATTCCTATGAAGTTGGACAGGTAGGTCGCTTTACGCTCGCAGGTTTGCTAGGTAATAGCCCGAATAATCAATTGGGCAATCAATTGGGCAATCAACAGGGCAATCAACAGGGCAATCAACAGGGCAATAATTTCATAGCTCCGTTACAATCTGATAATTTAGGAATCCTTTTGCAAAAAAATGGAGTCTTAGGATCGCAGAGTCGAGTCTTTGCCCGTGATGGTAGTCTCTTTGATGCCTTCAGTTTTAACGGACAGGCGGGGCAAGTCGTGAGTATCGAACTGGTTAGCTCGGATTTCCATCCCTATTTGGTGTTATTTTCGCCAGATAGTAAGGTTTTGCAAGAAAACGACGGTTTACCCAGTCGTAAAAATGCCTCAATGACACTCCAATTGCCCGTAACAGGTACCTATAGAACGATTGTTAATGCCTACGATCGCAATGGTAAAGGCTCTTATCAACTCATCGTTAAACGATTGCGATAGCTTGCTGATGGTTGAGTAATTTTGCGCAATTAAATATAAAACCTAATATAAAACCTAAAAACCTGTAGCGCACGCTGCGCGTTCGCTACTCTGAATTACTGACAATGGAGGATTGATTTGCTATGCGTCCAAAATACAACCTTGGATATTTAGTCTTGGGAATTAGTAGCCTGCTATTCGCACTGACACCTAGCGCCTATGCGGTAACGCCCGCATCAGTGAATCAAGATGCTGGTGTGGCTTGGTCAAGTATTGTTGAAAATCCCTTTGATGGCAAAATAGTTTATGACAAGCACTTCAGCGATGATTTTGCTTTTGTGACGAGCTGGTCAAAACAAGGGATTAACGCCACCTATACCGAATATTGGTCAGAGGTGGTCGGTTATCGTCGGGTTTGGAAGACTCGGAGCGTTCGGCGTGATGATCATTATGTTGACGAGCGCTATAGCGATCGCGAAGCCATCACGGAAAAAAGATCGCGATCGCGATCGCCGAAATCCTTGCTATTTAGCTATCAAGGTAAAATTTACACCTACAATTCTGGTGCTGTCGATCCCGAACTTTCGGCTATCTTAGCGAATTTTCCTGCGGGGAGTACAACTATACGTGCTATTTGGAATAACGATCAGACTTCGGATTTTCCCATTGGTTCGGGTACGGTAGACGCATGGAAAACTATCTTTAAAACCGATCCACCGCCGCCACGCTTTGGCAATTAATACCAAGTTAGGAAATAAAACCCAATAGAGAGTTGCGGCGCTTCGCGCCGCAACTCTCTATTGGGATTACTGACTATAGCAATTAACGCAAAAATAAAGGCGGCGCAAAGCGCCGCCTTTATTTTTGCGTTAATTGCTGATTATAAGGTTTGCTCGTTATTGGGGCGTGGACGGACGCGGCTAGGAGTCGTATCTGGCTCAGGCAAAGGGGTGTATTGATTGCCCGTAAATTCCTTGGAAACCCGCAAACGCTGACTAGCGATCGTAATTCCTGACTCGCGCACTAGTACCACAGAGATCCAGCGATCGCCCGAAGAAAAGGGCGCTTGACCGATCTTAAATAGTCCGCCTGCGCTGAGGGGACGTAGATTGATCGTATTGTCGTTGAGGTAATTCTTGGCTTCAACAGGCTCCTCGATCGCCGCGCCAAGCAACAAACTCGTGCCCAGTGGCTCCGTGACGATCGCATCGAGTACGTATTGGCGACCGACACCGATGAGTTCGGGAACTTTCAGCTTGACGGGTGGTGGCGCGTCCCCCGTACTTAATGAAGACTGCTCGGAAAGAATTTGCTGGGATACCACCTGTAACTGACCGTTAATATTTTTATAGGTCTGAGTTGAGATCAATCTAGCGTCTAACTTAAAGTTATCGTTCTCGGCTCCCTTGCCACCCTGCACCATGGTTACGGTTTCCGCCGTAATTAGGTCGCCTTGTTTGTCCCACTTCGAGATTTCGGTGTGATAGCGAATATTTTTATACCGTTGCCAGAGTTCGCCCAATACCTGCTTGTAGCGATCGCGATTTAGTCCATCGGAGTGGTTAAAGTTGGGAGCGTAGTACTTCATCACCCCCTCAAGATCCTGACTGCTGGCGGCTTTATCCAAGGCAAAGACGATATTCGATAGTTCGGGAGGAGCGGGCTTCGATGATTGAGCCGCAAGGACAGGATTGGCGATCGGCGCAATCGAGGCAACTACCGCAGAAACAAGTAACAGAGTAATTCGTTTGAACATGCGTAACTCTAATCAATAACCTGTAACGATACTAAAAAACAAGACAAAAGCGATACAAAAGCGATACAAAAGCGATACAAAAGCGATCGAAGAAAATGGGGATTTCCCTACTTTGCTCAATTGGTCAAGCCCATATGGTTAAGCCCATATATTTTTGAGAAATCTACGCAAAGCTTGGCTTTCTCAAAAATATACGCCTATTATCAACGCAAAACACTTTAAGAATGCGACAAAGTCAGAAATTGTTTCTCACTTATACGCCCAGATTGGTAAAGTGTCTCATTTATTTCTGAAATTTTTAACACCGCATGGGGGGAATATCCACTCTTTTGGATGCGATCGCATACTCCTGACTCGTGATCGATAAATACGACGATGTCGCGCACCCTTAAGCCGCAACTTTCGATTTTTTGCGCCCCTTCAATCGCGCTCTTGCCTGAAATCAAAATATCATCGACAACCACAATCGTTTCTCCTGCCTCATAATTGCCCTCGATTAAGCGTCTGGCTCCATAGGCCTTTACTTCTTTGCGCGGAAAAATGAGCGGGAAGTTTAATCTCAGGGCTAGTCCTGAGGCGGTGGGCAAAGAACCGTAGGGAATGCCTGCAATCCGATCGAATTGCAGATTCTGCAAGATTTCGGCATAGGTTGCGATCACTGCCTCAAAGACTTGGGGGTTGGAGATAATTCGCCGCAGATCGATGTAGTAGGGAAATATCTGTCCAGAAGCTTGCACCGTTTCCTCAAAGGTAATGCAGCCAATATCAAATAGTTGCAAAATTAGATTGGCATGGGGGTGTCTTTGGCGATCGATCAGGCACACATTGGGCATCCAGAGATCGCAAATAGGTTGCTGGCGATCAGTTGCAGCGATCGCCTGATTAATCTCATCCCTTAGCGATCGCACTAATACATCGGGTTCTCCCATAGCTAGAGCATCCTGATTAACGGGTAAGATTAAGCCGCCACCATTGCGATCTAGTCCTGCCTTGAGAATTGCCGCCAAACTAGCGCTCCTTTGCCCATTATCTCGACCTGCCCAGATACTTCTGGCTAGGATGAAGCGCTCAGGAGCCAGCGATCGCACCTTGGCTAGGGCATCGGGAACGGCTGCCCCTACCTCTAGGGCAAGATTTTCCATGCCAGCCCAAGCTTGACAATTTTGAACCACATTTAAATACATGGGTAGAGCCGTTCGCCGTGAAGTGGATGGAGATTTCAGCTCAGGGTGGGGATATTCCTGAAAGTCCTGTGCTGTGGCATTGGAGGAGTAGCAACTTACCAAAATTGCCTTGTCTGGATACATCAAAAAACGCGCGGCTAAATCCTGCCCGATATAGGGGCTTACGGTAATGGCATCCACCCCCCACTGTTCAAAGGCAGTTTTTGCCATCACTGAGCTGCTGTTGAGATCGGCGTGCTTAGCATCGAGAATAATCGGAATTTCTGATGGAATTGCCGCTAAGGTCTTGACTAATAGCTCTAATCCCCCTGCTCCTAAAGCTGTATAGAACCCTAACGTCGGCTTGTAGGCACAAACGAGATTTGAAGTCGATTGAATGATGAAATTCATCCATTCCCAGAGGTAGGCGATCGTGCGATCGTCACCCGCACTCATCTCCGAGTCATATTTTGCTCTATATTGGGTTGGCATTACCTCAGGGTTAGGATCTAGCCCCAAACATAAAATGCTCTGATTTTTGGCGATCGCAGTTCTGAGTTTTGCAGCAAAGCTCATAATTTCGGGCTGAGGTAAAGGTGGACATCTAGTTGAAAATCTCGTCTTCAGCGATCGCTTCTAGCTCATCGCTTTAAGAAAATATCACTCTTGCTATAATGCTCAATAAGAAAATGTATTCACAACTTTACAATCGTTACTACGCATGGCTACAGTTCAGTTTAAGACAGAGAGCAGTGCAGAACTAGAACTACTGCAAAAAATCAATCGAGCTTTACCAGCAGAATTGCAGCAACAATACAATGATTTAAGCGAAAAAATAAGATCGCAAACTATCACTCCCGAAGAACATCAAGACTTACTCCAGCTAATTGATATGGTTGAGCTAGCTGACGGAGATCGCCTTCAAAATCTTATCCAGTTATCGCAGTTACGGAATATTTCACTGGCTGAATTGATGAAACAGTTAAAAGTAAGTTTTGAGAATTAATGGGTTGCTTCACTGTTGCGGGTCATCATCGGGTGGATGCATTCTGGCTAGAACCCATTGTCGCCTTGCATTTTGAATGAAGGGTTCCTCACGACGAACATCATTCAAATCTAGACGATTACAAGTAGCGCGTCCAATGGAAGTTTTGCCAATGATCTCTAATCCATCAGATGACCACATAAAATGTGTAGACCATTTTTGCTGACGAGGATTAAATAGATCGCATTCTATCCCTGTGGTGGGATCAATTCCAGTAGTAAAGTTGTAGCGTATTTCATTACAGCGACGACAAGCCAGCGCAAGGTTTTCTATGTCATCGCTACCGCCAAGAGACTGAGGTTGAATATGATCGATTGAAAGTGGCGCAGAACTCAGCAGTTCTGGATAGTGACAATATTCGCAGCGAAATTGGGCGCGTTGTCTTACGGCGGTATAGACTGATTTAGATATTGGCATTGCTACTAGCAGCGATCGCCGCATTAATATAGCTAAAAATTTCGTCTAGCTCCCCGATCGCTTCTAGCTCAAGATTTTCTGTAGTCGTAAGAGTATCAGCCTTTTTCTTGTCGAGTAGGGTTTGAAGGCGATCGCCTAGTTCATCGGTAAATTTAAAGAGTGTGAGATGGTTGATTTGCTGGATTCGCATTCCTTTTGGGAGAAGGGATGATGGTTTTAGTAATGTACTCATAGTATTTCACTTTTTTATTTAGATGAATAACGAATTGTATAAATCTCACAAAATTTATCAGCCGTTAAATTGTGGTATATCAACCTTTCCCTAATAGCTTTCTCATCATTAATTTTATTTTCTAAACATATAGAACTAATAAAGTCAGATATGTTTTTACGCAAGAGATCAAGTTTCTCTATGTTAATAATTCGTGTGTTTGTTTTAAGGGAAGCATCAGAATCTAATATCACTGATGGGTGAATTAAAATAGGTGTAAAAATGCAAGTATGATCATAAGTGTTTGCAAACCACTCTCCTGAACCATTTAGCTGGTTACAATCACTTTTACTAATCTTGTCTGTAGTTGCTCCATTCTTACACTCAATAACAAAGTATGTTAGGTTTCCAACAGCCCATAAAACATCTGATCCCTTTCCAAAATCTTCCTCTGGTCGTTGACTATTAAATCCAATATAACGAGCAACTAGTTTTAATGATTCTTCAAATCTGGGAGCGGTTTTTGGCTTGAATATCAAAGAGTCAAACAGAGCCTTCATAGAAACGACTACTTTATTAGGCTCTGTATCAAAATTTTGTCTTAAGTAATCTCTACATAGTCTTGCTTGATCCATAACTTTTGATTCGAGCTTATGATATGAGATCCCGCTGATAGGCTTAGTTAGTTTTGGGTTATTGCTGACCGCTGACATTAACGTTTTTTGTGCTTCAACAGGATCATTAAAGTTAATATATTCGGCTAAACATTGCTTCAAATATGATTTGAGATTTTTATCTTCTGCAATATTTACAACATTTTTAAGCTCATTGATAGCCGCCTCAAAGTTTTTCACATATGCAAAATCGTATGCTTTTCTTAAACCAACTGTTATTAAATCGGGATTGCTTTGGATTTGATAAGAAAGTGATGCTAATACACCTTTACTTTTAAATACCCATTGAGGATTTCTATCTAAGCAATACATCATGACTTCTTTAATTTCATCTAAGCCTTTACCTCTAAGCTGATCTGAAATTTCGTCTGAAAGATTCTTTTGAGCTTTAGTAGCTGGAGAAAAACGATTTATTTCACCACCTGCATATAATTGACTAGTCAGATTTCGCCCCATCAAGAAAACAACACAGTAATCATCGCTTGATCTAACTCCTCGACCCATTCCTTGTTCAATCTTTTGAATTAATTGATTGTTTTTTCTTGGGCTTTCCATCAAAATACTAGTCTCAACCTTATCTATTTCTCGACTAATATTTGGTAGTTCATCAATTACAAGAAGTCTACACGCATCTTTAGGTAAGTCTATTCCATCATAGCGGTTTACTAGCACTACCAAACCAACTCTTTTCGGTTGTTTTAATCTTTCTATTCCTTCATGCAAATCATATTTGTCTAGAATAAGATCAGCTTGATCTTCCCAAAACTTAGATCTTTCATGTGATGGCACAATTACAACTACATTAATATTATGCGAAACTGCTTTGCAGAAGTTCTTGATTTGAGTATCTGTAATTTCTGGATTGATTACTTGAGGTAGAAAAATCATTCTATCGCCAATATCACCTGCCGTATCAGGTACAACTGCTTTGTTGATAGAATCGTCTGTAATGCCAAAGTGGCTGGACAAGATGCTATCATCCACCAAAGTTGCTGTCATAAAAATTCTTCTTTGAGCATTTGTAATGCTGGGAATGATATGAATTGGGATGAAGTGTGGAGTAATCTCTATCTTTTTTGAGCTAACAACACATCTTGATAAATGCAATGATTCTTTTATCAATGACCATACGAATGTTAGCCAGTTATCATTTTTGTCCTTTTTGTAATCTTTATATTTTATTAATATCCTTAATATCTCTGGTACGTTGTTCTGCCATGTCCAGAAAGGAACTTGCATATAAGCATGAAGATTCTCTTCGATCTCAATAGCTTTTGAATCACATTGAGCGTGAAGTGATTCTTTAAAGCAGTTGTAGATGTCTTTATATGCAGGATTTGCTATGTCAATTGTTAGAGTGAATTGTTCTTCAACTGTATCTAGACAAGCATGAGCATCATCAATAAGAAGGCTCCCAATTTTAATTTTTCTTCCTTCATCACCAACTCCAAAAACAGATTTTCCATTAACTAGCTTCTGGATATTAACAACTAAAATAGCTTTGCCAGATAAGAATCTATGGGAAAGATGATCTTCAGTTACTTCAATCCCAATATCTTTAGCTTCTTTAGAAACTTGCTGTACTAAGTAATTATCAGGCACTACATATACTGCTGGACTTTTATTTTCGTTTAAGCAGCTTTTTAAAATGAGTAGTCCAACTATGGTTTTCCCACTCCCAGTATTCATCTTAATTACAAGATCTTTTTCATCTCTCCTTGAATGCCATTTTTCCCATACCTGTGTTTGAACATCTCTCGGATATTCAAATCTACCTTCTTTTTTATTTGGAAGAGCGGCAAATATTTCTCTAGGATGAATAGCTGTATCACTATTGTTACCACCGCTAAGTTTGTCAAAGTCAATAAGCATATATTTACTCTACTGTTTAAAAACAACTGTATTGCACCAAACACAGAAAAATCTAGAGCCGAAACTAAGCAACTTTACAAAAGATTAAAAAATGCTGTATCTATTTCATAGCCTAAGCTTTGAGCCATTTGCTGTAACTTAGCAGTGCTTTCAATACCGCGTGACTTGAGCCAGAGCGAAATAGTGAATACCTTCTGCATCACAAAAAGCTCCAGTGCTTCAGGATTGTATTGCAACACATAGCCATCACCTTCGCGCTTGAACTCGTGGGGAACTAGCATCGCGGCATAGCGGCTGAGTTCTGCACGCCAATCGAGGAGATAGCTAAACCAAGGATAGGTCGCATCGAGACGCACAAACCAGAGACGTACTTCTGAAATTTCCGATAACTCGCGAGGATCGCCATCTTCCTTATCCCAGACAAGTTCAATTTGAAAGGCGCGATCGCTTTCGGCCGTATCATCCCAATTTGCTAGCAACTTCTCGATCGCAATTTGAGCAGGAGTAATGTCTAGAGACTCGATACAGGCTTGATTGATATAGATAGTAGGCATTATGGATTTAGATAGAATTAAGTTAGGTTAACAACCTAAGGTTTACTTTTTCGGGAGATTCTCGCGAGGATCGAAGGATTGAATCTCTAACAACTGCTCGTATAGTTCGCGTTCGCGCTTGCTGGGAGTTTTGGGAACCACGATCTGGACTTCCACATATTGATCGCCAAAGGTTCTGGCATCCTTGGGGAAACCCTTACCAGAGAGTCGCAACTGTTGACCTGACTTCACCGCAGGGGGAATGGTTAATTTCACCAAACCGCTTAGAGTGGGGACTTCCACCTGTACACCCAAGACCGACTCACTAGGAGAAATGGGTAACTGACATCTAATATCGGAACCTTCAAGGGTAAAGAATGTATGGGGCTTCAGCGTAATTTTGAGGTAAAGATCGCCCCCCGAAGCCCCTTGTCCCTTGAGGCGAATTCTTTGTCCCGAAAGCACACCTGCGGGCATATTTACTTCTAGCGATCGCCCATCTTCGAGGCGAATCCGCTCACGACCGCCGACATAGGCGCGTTCGAGGGGCAACTCTAATACTGCTTCAGAGTCGCGGCGAGGGGTAGGGCGTGGTGGCGCTTGGGTAGTCGTGCGATAGGAAGATGCGCCTCCAGTATCTTGGGCGCGTTCGTTGGTGCGGAACTTACCTAATAATTGATCGACAAATTCTTGGAAGTCGTTATATTGGCTGAAGTCTACATCGCCCGTATAGCCGCGTTCAAAGTCAGGCGTGTATTGCTCGCGAGAAGATGGCGAACGTCCACCTTGACCTTGGAATCCACCTTGTTTCCAATATTGCCCAAAGCGATCGTATTGCTGGCGCTTGGTAGTGTCAGACAGGACTTCGTAGGCTTCACCAATATCCTTAAAGCGTTCTTCGGCAGCCTTGTCATTGGGATTGAGGTCGGGATGATATTTCCGCGCTAGCCTACGATAGGAGCGCTTAATTTCGTCAGCCGTAGCTGTCTTCGGTACACCGAGGATTTCATAGTAATTGCGAAAGTTTTGCATATTTCCCGAACTGCAAACAAGGAGATAACTTAGCTTACCTTATAGCAATCTCCAAACCCAGATATTTAGAGGCTGTATAAAGCGTTATACCAATTCACGAAAGTGTGACAACACTTTTGTGAATTAAACACCAAACCCAGTAAGGTTTTGAGATTTCCAAAATGGCGTTGCCATTTTGGAAATTGGTATTACTGATAAATATCTGGGTTTTAGATCCAGCTACGCAACCACATTAGCACGGGCAAATAACTCGATGAGATCGGTAAACCGATATAAATCGGCAACCAAAACAAAAAGGCGATCGCAATACTTACAAAAACGCCCGAACCGATCGCGCGGATATTGGCTAAGGGCGATCGCCAAGCTAGGGAAACTAAGAAAGAAAGTGCGGCAAAGGCAAAAACTGACGCAGGCATATAGTGGTAGAGGAATATGCACCTTTTGCTCAAGCTCCAAGGCAACCAATGGGCGGCAAAACTGCTCGTCACGTAGAACATAAACCAAAATAGCTGCGATCGCTTTTTCGGGTGCATCTGAGCTATGAACTGAGGCGGAAACCTTAGCCTTGAGGCGATTAAAAAGGTAAGACAGACTAGCAAGGCGATCGCGCTGAGCCAATATAAGATTGGATTGCCCATCGCATGGACAAATTCCACCATGCTATTGGGGCGCGTTTCAAAGAAGTAGGCGATCGGGCGAATTAACAGCACCCAGCTCCACCAAGGCGAGCAATAGGGATGAATTGGCTCAGTTTTACCCACACCTAAGTTTTGATGGAATCCGAAGATCTGGCGGTGTAGTTCCCAAATATCGCGTTCGGGATTGAGCATTAAATGGGGAATCCATTGCAAAAAATAAAAAGCGATGGGCAAAATAATTAACCCAATGATAATCTGCGGCAGGCTTAGTTTTTGGCGGTGACTAGACCAGATATAGGCAGCGATCGCTATTAACCCGATAATATAGGCTAAGCCCGTCCATTTAACGCTAAACGAGGCTCCCAGCATTAAACCCGTGACAAGCGTCCAAAACCAACGTTGGCGCGATCGCTTCAGGGCTAACACCATACATAATTGGCTCAGCATCCCAAATAGCAAGATATAGGTATTAATCAACCCATATCTTGACTCTACCAATAGCAAACCATCCAAGGCGACAAAACAACCCGTCAGCCAAGCCCAGTCGCGGCGATCGCTCAATTGCCAAATAAACTCATAGATAACTAAAGGCAATATCGCTCCTGCTAAGGCAGTCATGCAGCGATAGCCAAGGGGGGCATAGCCCAAAAGTTGAATGCCAAGGGCAATGATGTACTTACCTAAGGGCGGATGCGCGTCAAATAAAGTCTCCCCATGCAAGTAGTTTTGGGCAAATTTTGGGTAGTAAACCTCATCGAACACGATATCCGCTGTGCCATCCAAATTCCATAGGCGTGTCGAAAATGCAATGAAGACGATCGCCATTACTCCAAATACTGGATGTCCAGATAACCAAATTAGGCGATCGGACAAACGAGCGAACGAACGAGCGAATGGATTAATAATTAGGCGATCGATCCAATTACTCATCTAAAATTCTTGTTTAAGGAGTCTTCACTAACTTTTCGGCAATCAGTTCTTGAT
>NZ_LIRE01000340.1 GCF_001402795.1 Pseudanabaena sp. 'Roaring Creek' | reverse complement strand
TGTAAGTAGCTAGGCATAAGTAAACTTAAAACCTAGAAGAGCGTACCGCCCGCTTAGCGGGCGGTACGCTCTCTGGTTTTGTTTTTTAATTATGCCTAGCTACTTAATAAGTAGTTACGGAAGTTCTTAATAAGAAAGGATTTAGAAGAAAGGATTTAGAAGAAAGGATTTGGAAGAAAGGATTTGGAAGAATTGGAAAAAATTAGGGATAGTTTGCCTGCTAGCTATCGGTTTTGACTCGTTTTACCATCGATAATTTTGCGATAAAAATGTTAGATTAATAGCTGCTGAGAGTAATTGCCGAGCTATCAAATCAGCGTTCCCAAACTTTTTCGCATGTTAATTATGACCGTCAATACCGCTACAGCCAAGTTTTCCCCAGCCGAAATCAAATCTGAGGGATTAACCCTAGAAGAATATCAAATGATTTGCGATCGCCTCGGTCGTGAGCCTAACAAAGCCGAATTGGGGATGTTTGGCGTAATGTGGTCAGAGCATTGCTGTTATAAAAATTCTCGTCCTTTACTAAAACAATTTCCCACTACAGGCGATCGCATTTTGGTTGGGCCTGGGGAGAATGCAGGGGTGGTCAAAATTACCGACGAGATTGCGATTAGTTTTAAGATCGAAAGTCACAATCGCCCCTCCGCCGTCGAGCCATACCAAGGCGCAGCTACGGGAGTCGGAGGTATTTTGCGCGATATTTTTACCATGGGTGCGCGACCCGTGGCTCTCTTGAATTCCTTAAGATTTGGTGAGCTGTCCGATCCTTGGGTACGCAGTCGCGTCAATGGCATTGTCAACGGCATTGCTGGCTATGGTAATTGTATCGGTGTGCCCACGGTGGGTGGTGAAGTCTACTTTGACAAAGCCTACAACCGCAATCCGCTCGTAAATGCGATGGCGATCGGCATTATGGAAACGAAGGAAATCGTCAAGTCGGGCGCTTCAGGAATCGGGAATCCAGTGATTTATGTTGGTTCTACAACGGGACGAGACGGCATGAAGGGGGCGAGTTTTGCCAGTTCCGAACTTTCAGACAAATCGGAACAGAGCCGCCCTGCGGTACAGGTGGGCGATCCCTTCCTTGAGAAAGCCCTAGTGGAAGCTTGTCTAGAAGCATTTAAAACAGGTGCGGTGGTAGCAGCACAGGACATGGGTGCTGCGGGGTTGACCTGTTCCACTTCAGAAATGGCGGCGAAAGGTGGTGTGGGGGTTGTACTAGACTTGGATAAGATTCCTGCCCGTGAAGCGGGAATGACTCCCTATGAATATCTACTTTCCGAATCACAGGAACGGATGCTATTTGTCGCCCATAAGGGAAGAGAGCAAGAACTAATCGATATTTTTGAACGGTGGGGACTTCATGCCGTGGTGGCAGGTGAGGTTCTAGCGGAACCAATTGTGCGGATTCTTTGGCATGGTGAGATCGCGGCGGAGATTCCTGCCACTGCGCTGGCAGACAATACACCCATTTATCATCGTCAACTCGCTGACACCCCTGAATATGCCCAAAAAGCTTGGGCTTGGGACGAGCAAACGGCGATCGCTGCTTTTAAAGCGATTACGCCTAATGAGGCTCTTTTGCAACTCCTCGATACCCCTGCGATCGCCTCCAAGGCATGGGTCTATCGCCAGTACGATCATCAAGTTCAGAATAATACGGTAATTTTTCCAGGAGGAGCGGATGCGGCGGTAATTCGTTTGCGCAGTCAAGGCTTTGGCACGGGTGAGTTGGATTCTAGGCAATGCAATGTGGACTCTCTGGTGGGAGTAGCGGCTACCGTCGATTGCAATGCCCGTTATGTCTATCTCGATCCCTATGAGGGAGCAAAACTAGCGGTAGCCGAAGCGGCTCGCAATCTCTCCTGTGTTGGCTCGGAACCGCTATCAGTTACAGATAATTTAAACTTTGGTAGCCCAGAACATGCGATCGGTTATTGGCAACTGCATGAGGCTTGTCGAGGTATTGCCGATGCCTGCCGCGAATTGCAAACCCCAGTTACGGGCGGCAATGTTTCGCTTTACAACGAGACCATTAATGCGGAAGGAACTTCTCAGCCCATCTATCCCACTCCAGTCATCGGCATGGTCGGACTAGTTGAGGATGTGACTAAGGTTTGCGGTCAGGGCTGGCAATCCGCTGGGGATGCAATTTATCTGCTCGGCAGCGATCGCGTCAGTCTGGCGGGTTCGGAATATCTTGCCTCTGTGATCGGTGAGGTAGCTGGCAAACCTCTGCCCGTAAACTTTGAACTAGAGCGCCAAGTGCAGTTGGTCTGCCGCCAAGGTATTGCGCGGGGGGTAGTACGATCAGCCCATGATTGTTCAGAGGGCGGGTTGGCGATCGCTTTGGCGGAGTCCTCTATTTCTGGCAAACTCACAGCCCAGATCCAGTTGTCGGCGGTGGAAGGCTTACATCCCACCCAAATTTTATTTGGCGAAGGGGCAAGTCGCATTATTGTGTCAGTCAAGGAAAGCGATCGCGCCTTGTGGGAAGAACACCTTAACGATCTTTTGCACAAAAATTGGCAATATATTGGCAGGGTCAGCGAGGCAAATAGCGACCTAACCATTGCCATTGGAGACGATCGGGCGATCGCCTTATCCCTCGCCCAAATCACCAAGAATTTTAACGAAGCTATCCCCAAACGTATGGGACATGGCTTATAAAAATCATGCTAAAAGAGGATGGGCGGCGCTAAGCGCCGCCCATCCTTAACCCCAATAGAGAATTGCAGCGCAGAGCGCTGCAATTCTCTATTGGTTTTTTTTCACCTTGCGTTGCTCTAGCTATACATTGCGATAGATTATTTTGTATGCAAAATTTTGGATACTAAGCGATCGCTATCGATCGCAAACAAAGAGGGACGTTCCTTAGAAGGAATAGTCATCGAAGTAATAAAATCAACCTTCCAACGCTGCACGTAGGTTTGTGGTAGCGGTACGAGATTATCCTGCAAGATCTTTTGGAGCGCTGGCTGAGAGTTACTGAGTATTCCAACTAGATCGTCAGTTTGACTGCGAACTACGACTAGGCAGGGTTTGGAGACGACTCTCGCGCCATTGGCGATGAGTGGCTGGACTGTGTTAGCAGCAGTTTGCGTCTGGGCAAATAGGAGCTTGCCTAGATCGACGATTGGCACATTCTGCCCTACTACAGTAAGTTTAGGAATGGTTTTTTCAAGGGGAATCACCCGATAAATGGATTTAACGGGAAGAATAAACCATGCGAGGCGCATTCTAAAAGCAACATATTGCTGCCCGATATCGGTACGAAGTTCGGAAAGTCTTTGCGATCGCAGAGAGGAAATAGCTGGCATAGGGATTTTGAGTTTTAAGTTGACTGTAGCTGCCGATTAGAGATCAGTTGCGATAGGGTTTGTAGGAGCTCGTTATCCTTAAAGGGCTTAGAGAAATATGCCGATGCTCCCAAACGCATGGCAAGATCTCGATGCTTATTGCCACTGCGTGATGTGAGCATAACGACAGGAAGGTCTTGATAATGGGGATCGGCACGGGACTGCACTAAAAAGCCAAAGCCATCGAGACGGGGCATCTCAATGTCGCAGATGACCAAGCTGACCTGAGCATTTTTAGGCAATGTTTGCATTTTTCGCAATTTTTCCATCGCCTCCAGCCCGTCTTTAGCCTGTTCTACTCGATAGTTGGCTTTTTCTAAGGTCATCGCGACAAAGCGCCGCACGTTAATCGAATCATCAACTACCAATACCGTCCTTCTCTGCGTATCTTTCTTAGGCATGAGCGTGAGTGGCTTGCTAAGGGGGAGCTCAATATTGATCGCCCAAGTAACCAATCCATCAATATCTACTAGGGGTACGAGCTTACCGCCGCCCAAGATCGCACAACCCATAAAGCCTGTGGGTAGAGGAATGAGACTCTGCACACCCCGAATCGTAACTTCCTGCTCACCCCAATAGCGATCGACTTGCAACCCAAACGGCACGTTATTGTGGGTTACGATCGCAATTAAGGGTTCATCGACAATAGGGCGGTTTTCCGTCTCTGTCTGTAATTGAGGGCGAGAGAACTGAAGGCGATCCCCAAGTTTAAATAAAGGTACGGAATATCCTTCCCAATCGAGCAATCTCTGATCGGCAACGGTGTGGATCTTCGCATCTTTCATGAGAAGAATTTCTTCAACGCCGCCGACGAGAATTGCCATCTGTAAGCCACTGCTCTCAAACAAGAGCACCTTAGCAATAGATAGAGAAACGGGTACTGTCAAAATAAAAGTCGTACCTTTACCCGCTTCGGTTTCAACGCGGACGTTCCCTCCAATTCTATTCAAATTCGAGCGGACTACATCCATCCCCACGCCGCGCCCTGAAAGCGAGGTTACGCGCTCCGCCGTACTAAAGCCTGCTTCAAAAATTAACTCCAAAAGCTCGGCTTCGGTCGAATCATCCAGATCGCTCTCACTTAATCCCATCTGTAAAGCGCGATCGCGGAGTTTGGCGAAATCGATCCCATTACCATCGTCGCTGACCGTAATTATGGTTTGGTTACCTCGATAACCTGCGGCAATTTCGATTCTCCCCTTCGGTGATTTACCTTTGGCGATACGAGCTTCAGGGGATTCGATCCCATGATCGAAAGCGTTCCGAATCAAATGTAAAAGCGGATCTTCTAAAACTTCAATTACCGATCGCTCCACCAATGTCGAACTACCACGGACTACCAATTCAACCTGCTTGCCATGAGATAGAGATAGGTCGCGGAGGAGACGCGGGAATCGACCAAAAATCTCACTAAGCATTCGCATTCTCGCCTGTTCGATCGCCGTTTGCATTTGCCGTGAGGCTCGCCCTAGTTCGCGTTCGGTGCTTTCGGTATCGGTTAAAGCGGTCTCCAAGTCGCTGGACACCTCCTGCAACTGCACCACGCTATCCATAATTTCCCTTGATAGTACGTGCAACTCACTATAAGAGTCCATTTCTAAGAGATCGAATCGACTGGCATAGGGTAGAAAGGTTTCGCTAGGGGGGAGAGCTAACTTTTCCGAAGGAGGGATAGCAGCTATAGGTTTAAAAGTTTCCGAGGTGGCCACGCGATCGTAGGCTTCTCTCAATTGGGCGTTGGACTGCTCTAAGCCATGCATTCTCTTATTTAAAAGTTGCACTAGGTCGCGCATCCGTTTTAACTGAAGGCGCAATCCACTCCGTTCCGCATTCAGTTCACCGAAGCGATCGCTCAGCAATTCCAACTGTTGTAAGGGAATCCGAACCGTAGTACCGATATTTTGTTCAGATCTAGGCGGTAGATTTTCGCCAATAATCGAACCGTTAGGGGTTATATCTTGAAAATCTGATATATCCAGTAATGATTGATCGAGACTGATGGTCGGATCTTCATAGATGATATTTTCATCATAGATAATACTGTTCTCATCTTGAAGAGCAGTTTCCTCTAGAGAATCCTGCAAGGGTGATTCTGGCGCAGGAGAACTCAGCAGATCTTTAACTGACGGTGGGTTTGCCGTTACTATTTCAAAATGTGCGGGTAAGGCTTGAAACTGGCTAACCAAGACTAGCGCTTGCGATCGCCGCCATGCCGCTAATGCTGCGGTTGCTACTGCTCTAAGATTATTACTTTTGTCTGCTAAGGCTTGACCGATCTCTTCACAAAGTTGGCTAAAGGCTGGCAACTCCAACATTTCACCTAAACAGCCAAACTCCTGACTCGTAAGTTCAAATTCTTCCTTAAGCAACCGCGCATTGGGATCGTTGAGAACGCTAGTTAAGCGATCGAGACAGGCATCCACTTCAGTCGTAAACATGAGGACGCGCATATCTTGCCCGACCTCTTCGGATAGAAGACTAGCTTCATCGTGGGAGGATAGGTCTCCTAATATGGCATGGAGCTGTCGAAAAGGCGGCTCAATCTGCTCCTGCATCCAATCAATATTGGGTAATTTGCGCTGCTTATGAATGTTGGCAACCTTACCCATACCATCGATCACGCCTAGAAATAGGCTTTCCATCTCAGAAGCGATCGCTGTTTGATTTTTGGCTTGCAAGATCTTAAAAAAGTCTTCTAACTTGTGGGCTAGCTCGCTGAGAGCCTGAAAACCCATCATGGCAGCCCCTCCCTTCATCGAGTGAGCTGCCCGCAAAATTTTATTAATCGCCGATTTCTGTAAACCGCGATCGCTCAAACCTAATACTTCCGTTTCGATGTCGGCGAGATAATCTCTAACTTCATCGAGAAATAGTAATCGCACTTTCCATTCGCGATCGGTTAATGTATCAATAGCCATATCGACCTCTACTAATTTTGATATTTTTAGATGGATGGTCAATCTATGAGTTATCTATGGGTTATCTATGGGTTATTTTTACCTTGTCTTTGCCTTGTCTTTGCCTTGCCTAGGTAAAACATAAATTAACCATCAAAGATTAACCATCAAAGATTGAGCGTCTAAAGATTGACCATCAAATAAGGCTATGCCACATCCACCTTAAATGTCTCTACCGAAGCTTGCAGCTTACTGGCTACGTTTGCGGTTTCTTGGAGAGCGATCGCTACTTCTCGCGATGTTTCTGACGACTTCTGCGATTGATTGGAAAGATTTTCCATAACCGACTTCACCGATTGTGAAGTTTGCACCTGTGAAGTAGTAGCCGAAGAAATGCCTTGGAACAGTTCGTTTACTTTCCTTGCCACTTCCACAATCTGATTCAAACTTCTACGGGCATCCTCAACCTTATTCGTACCTTCAACCACCTGTACCGTACTAGCTTCCATGGATTCCACAACCTCGCTAGTTTCCTGTTGAATGCTCTCAACAATTCGCGAGATTTCCTTAGTTGCCGTTGCCGACTGCGCCGCCAATGCACCAACTTCTTCCGCAACCACCGCGAAACCGCGACCTTCTTCCCCTGCGCGAGCCGCCTCAATACTGGCGTTTACCGCTAGCATATTGGTTTTGAGCGCAATTTGATCGATCAGCACGACTACCTTAGAAATTTGTTGCGACGCTTCACCCAGTCTCTTGACCTTTTTCGCTGTTTCCGCAACGGTTTGACGTAGTTGGAGGATACTTTCGGCGGACTTCTCGATCGCTAAGCTACCAGTTTCCGCAGTTGCCGCCGCTGAGTTAGAAGCATCGGCAGCTTCTTTCGCGTTACTTGCCACCTGTTGGATCGAGTCGGTCATCTGTTCTACCGATTGCAGCGCATCATCCAGTTGTTCTGCCTGTAGGGTCGCGTCGCTGGCTAGGGTACGAATCGATTCATTATTAGTGTTTACTGAGGTGTTTACCTGCAACGTGGCAACTTTTACCTGCGATACAACGTCCCGCAAACTTTCCACGATCGCGTTAAAAAAGTCGGCAACGATCCCAATTTCCCCAGCAGATATCTTAGCGCGTACGGTCAAGTCTCCCGATGCTGCACCTTCAACGTCCGATAGCAATTCGATCAACTCACGCTGAATCGATTCGCTGCGCAAACGCTCTCTTTCGGCGGCTTCCGCCGATTGTTGCATTTGGACTCCTTGGAGGGCGATAAATTCCTGTAGCTGTCCTGCCATTAAGTTGATGTTGCCTCCCAACTGGGCTAGCTCATCTTGCCCTTGGACTTCGAGACGAGTATCGAGATTACCCTTACCTAGTTCAACCACCGCCGCCGTAGCATCGATAACGGGTTGGGTGGCGCGTTGGGCGATGACAATTGCCAATAAGGTCGCGGTAGCCCCCACACCCGCCGTGGCAAGGAGCAAAATTAAGAGCAACTGTTGCAAGGGCTTAAGCGCGGTATTACTGTCAATCGTCAGTACTGCGTCCCATTTCAGATCTGGCAGTCCGTCCAACTGGGGTAGGGGAGCGTAACCCGCAAACTGCTCTTGCGAAGTCTGACTATCAACCACTGTTGCGGAACTTACTTCCCGCTTGGCAAGGAGAGGAGTCAACAAGGGAAGGTCAGATTTGAAAGTACGTCCAATTCTATCCTTGTCCGTCGCCAAAAAGAAACTACCGTCAGATTCAGTTAAGTAGTATTTGGAATTACCTCCACCAACGTCCTTAATTACCTCGTCCATCGCATCTGTTTTCAGTCGAGCGCGAATAATTGCAATGGTTTTACCCGTGTTAACATCCTTAATAGGCGCGCCAACAAAGATACTAACTTTTTTAGTTACAACTGATGGTTCAGGTTGACTGATGAAGGGCTTGTCAGTTGTCAGCACTGTTTGGAAATAGGGTCGTTGGGAAATATTAGGAAGGGAAGGTTCGCCAACATCAAGAACCACTCTCCCATCCAAGGCAGCTACCGCAATACTGTCATAGACCAAGTAAGACTTGAGGTAATTATCGAGAATTGCCTTTTGCTCTGGAATGGTTAAAGTCGCTTGCACCTTAGGATTAGTTAAAAAAGTCAGTTGCGACAATGTTTGAGCATCACCATAGCGCTCCCGCATGAAATATGCCATTCGAGTTGCTAGACCCTGAGCTTGGAGAGCTTGAGATTGCTTGGTTGTATTCGCGATATTTTGTCCAACATAAAGGGCAGCAAAGCCCCCCAAGGAAATCAAGGGAATCGTAATCGCCGCCACCGAAACAATCGTGGTTTTCGTACGTAATCCTAAAGCTTGCCACCATTGACCAATGGATTTACGCTGGCTTGCTGCTGCCCTTTTCCCCGATGTAGGAGGAGCCGTTGAGGTGATTTCCGTTATATCAATGGAGCCATTAGCAGGGACTTGATCGCCCTTATCCTTGATTTTTTCATTGCTATCGACATGGGTACGCGAATCGAGAACCATTGATTTATCCTCTGTTAGTTTTATCTGTTAGTTATCTATTAGTTTTGGCTGTTAGATTTAATTGGGATCGAAAAGTTTTTGAGGTTAGGCGATATAATTTCTTGGAATTATAAAGATTTGATCGTCCTAACCTTCTTAAATAGCAAATCTAGATCGCAAGCCTAGACAGTAAGCCTAGATCGCAAAATTGAAGTTTGCGATCGCTTCAGCATCAAGTACATATATGCTGTTATTGCCATCGGGAGCCATCACACAACCCTTAAGAAAAGGTACGGTTTGGAGTGCAGCCTTAGTATTTGGCAGTACTAAGGGAGATACGATGTCTGTCTCGGTAAATCGTAGTACTCGGCTGACACTATACACAGCGAGACCGAGAAACATATCGGCTATTTGTAAAACCGCTATATGCTTCTCAACCGTCGTCGAATCGAGGGATTCAAATCCCAATAATTGCGGTAAGTCCAGTACCCAAAAAACATTACTGCGGTGCTCGACTAAACCAATTAAACAGGAATGAACGTTGGGCATTTGAGTAAAGCGATCGCCTGCCAATGTCAAGGTCTCGCGGACAAACTTTAACTGCACGGCTACGTTGATATTACGCTCCACATACAGACTTAAGTAAGGCAATCCTGCGATCGCTTGTGATTTCTCTTCCCGTAGTTCAATCGTCAAATTACTCACGTCATTCTCCCAAATTTAGAGACTGTACCGCTTGCACTATGTCATTTCTTGTAAACGGCTTAGTTAGATAGGCATCTAGCCCCTGTTTCATACCCCAAAATCGATCTAAATCCTGTCTTTTTGCCGTGCAAGCAATGACAGGAACAGCCCCTAGAATCGATTTTTTAATTGCTCTACATAGTTCCAATCCACTCATCTCAGGCATCATGATATCTGTAATTACAACGTTAGGTCGGCTTTGCTCGAATTTATCCAACCCATCTTTCCCGTCGCAGGCACTGATTACAGAATATCCACCTTCTCGCAGATAATCACAAATTAATTCGCGTTCTGAATTCGTATCTTCCACAACCAATACTTTAATCAAGATCTTATCTCCTTGCTATTATGTCGAATTGGATAGGATGAGCTTTTGGAGGAACTCCTAATTAGAAAATAATTAGTAAAGTTAGTAGAGCAATGTAACAACGTCTTCTACGAGCGCGGTATCAAGAAGCCATTCGATCTAGACCACCGAACGAACCGCTCTCAATATATCGTCACGAGAGAATGGCTTAGTTAAGTAAATAGCAATCCCTTGTTTCATCCCCCACAATCGATCCAGTTCTTGATCCTTAGAAGTACAAGCTACTATAGGAATGTCCTTAGTGTCGTCGTTCTTTTTTAAGCTCCGACATAACTCCAATCCACTCATCCCAGGCATTACCAAGTCGGTAATTACTACATTGGGCTTCTTATCTCCAATCTTTTTGAGAGCTTCCTGTCCATTTGTTGCAGTAACAACATTGTACCCACCTTCGCCCAAATAGCTAACAATCAAATCCTGCTCGGAAGGAGTATCTTCAACCACGAGAATCGTCGTCATAATAGCCTCTAAAATTGCTTTCAGTTAATTAACTTTGCCTATTAAATACATTAGATTTGGAATTTCGGTCTTACTTTTAATTAAGTAATTTTTATCCAATTTTCTAATTCTAAATAGAACATAAATATAACATAATTCAGTTGTAATTGTCCCACATACATGACTTAGAAGGCATTAAGAGACTATTAATCAGCCAAATTATGTATACTTTAGAGTAGGTGCCGCATCATCATTTTGAGCAAGTCTGCCTGCATAAATGGCTTAGTCAGGTAGTCAGTAGCCCCTGCAAAACGAGCTCTTGCGCGATCGATTATTCCCTTATTTCCTGTTACCATAACAATGGGAATATCCTTAAGGGCTGAAGACTTGCGAATTAAAGTACATAGTTGATAGCCATCAACATTAGGCATTCCTATATCCAACAAAATTAGATCGGGACGAATTGAATTAATCTTCATCAACGCCTTCATTGAGTCTTGAATTAAGGTAACTTGAAAATCTTCTCGCCCGAGGTAACTACTAATAATACTCAGCATCGATTCGCTATCATCAATACAGACAATCTTCCATGTTTTGGCGGATTGACTTTTGAAAGCTTGCGAAATGTTGGCGATATCATCCCCTGAGCTAACTTCATCATCGAAAGTTTCCGACAATTGCGTGATATTTTCCTGCTCAGCCTCGGGAGCCAGATAGTAGGTATGGGGCAGCATGTCAAAGGGGGATAAGGGATCCCTTAACAGGATCGCACCATCACTAATGAGGTTACTGAGCTGCTTGGCGATCGCTAAAGGATCCTTCGACAGTAATGCTCCCAATTGACAAAAGTTAAATCCCCGTAAAATACGTCCAAGGCGCTGGACAGTTTCAGGAGACATGCTCTTTTCGGCGGTTGACTGACTGACTAAATACGGGCATTGGTAAGGAGAACGAATCGTAGGTCCAAGGCTGTACCATGCTTTTAGACGCTGATTAACAACTTCGACAATGCGATCGATCGATAAACTGCAATAGGTCTGTTGCAGAAAATGCTCGTAATACATATCGTTAAAGTTGCCATTGGGTAAGCAGAGAAATGATTCCACTACTTCCTGAATAATCCGCGCCACTAATTTGCCAGCCATCGGCTTGGGCAGGTAGTTCTCATCCACTAGCCAAAGAATAGCTAGATATTCAACACAAAGCATTTCGCTCGTGACTTTGTATTTTGCCTTTTCGGGCGATGGATCGTCAAACATTAGCCGCAGTTGCGATCGCAGTTTATCGTTTAGGGAGGGTACTTCTCGGCTGAGCGATCGTAAATGTCTTTCTAACCGCTCAAAACTATCTAAGGAGTGTGAGGCGTACACCAATTTACCGCGTACTATATAAAACGACCAACGAACGCGATCGCGGACAAAATAAACGCATCCATCTCTGCTTAATTCCAAACTTTTTAAAAGTTCGCGAGCAGATTGTTTTTTGTCTTGACTTACATCGTCTATATGAATGTCAGAACACATCATAGTAATTACTACCAATTGTTAAGTTCGGAATTGATATCGAAATCACACACCTTAGGAATGTTTTGATTTTACGAATTAAGCCTTAAGCCTTTTAGCCCTTGAATTATCAAAATGATTATTAAAATTATCTTACCCCCCTAAAAATCCTTATCGGTCAGCAAAAAGTAGTAGATCGTTTTGGAATAATCCCCAATCCCTTACATTCGGCTTCACAAGCGTTTTTTATGTTAACTATGCTGGATGAATTATATTAACTTAAGCCTATTGCTTAAGCATTTAGCTTAATTAAAGATATTGAAAATGAAATTTTCTAGTATCTCCCAGCTAAGCCAACTATTTTAATTAAAGCCCAAAATCTCAGAAATTAAGCGCAATAACTTCTTAATATCTCTTAATGGCTCACTTGTGATGTATCGTTAATTCCCTTATTGGCTATTAAAGCACAGTCCGATCGCAAATGGAATAAATTTACTATAGATTAACCATATTTAAACAATATTTGATAGCTATTAATAGAGTTACTAATTTCCTAAACATACCTGTCAACTTACCCAATTGCTTTCAAGAAATTAAATTATTTCATATTTTATTTATGCAAATGCTTTTGATCTAGATCACTTCTTGATGTGATTTCTTATCCTAGTTTTTGCCTGCTCCCACGCTTACAAAAATTAGCATAACCAAGGATTTTTATGTATTATTTATATGTAGTATCTATAAAACGATTTTAAAGAAGCTTTTATTTTATGTAATATTTACAAAGATGGTTTTAAGCTGTGTCAATTTTTTTATCGAAACTTTTACCTTTGTTTTTTTACCCATTGGGTTTATCGATTCTTTTAATATTGATTGCCTTAGTAATTTTTTTAGGGCGAAATAAACGATCGCGCAATGCGAACAGCGTCACTTCTCAGGCAACCTTCAAACTATTCACGAAAAAGAAGATAATTGCGACTTTACTTGGAACTGCTTTAACAGTTTTATGCTTGGGCAGTAATGAATTTCTCTCTCAGTTGTTAGTGCGATCGCTAGAATGGCAATATTTGCCCAAAGGCAATTTACCACAAGTGGAAGCAATTGTGGTTTTGGGTGGTGGTACTCGTCCGCGCCTATACCCACGACCTTGGTATGAAGTTAATGAAGCGGGCGATCGGATTTTGTACGGTTCGTTGCTACATAAGCAGGGTCATGCACCCTTATTAGTGGTAACAGGCGGTCGTGCTGAGTGGTATGGCGAAGGTGGTAATCCTGAATCCGAAGATATGGCGGCGATCGCTGAATTTGTGGGCGTTCCGAGTCAAGCCATCATTCAAGAGTCGCAGTCTTTGAATACCCGTGAGAATGCAGTGAATACAAAACAGATCTTAAGTAAAAGAGGAATCAATCAAATATTATTAGTGACCTCAGCTCTGCATATGCCGCGATCGATGGAAATATTTCGTAAAGTTGGATTTGAATGCATTGCTGCACCGACAGACTTTTTAGCAGTCCAGAATGAAAACAATAAGGGTTGGGCATCAATTTTAGATCTTTTACCTAGCGCGGAGGCTCTTAAAAATACAACCAACGCCATTAAGGAATATATCGGATTATTTATTTACCAAATGGTAGGTTGGGCTTAGCAAATCCCTATAATAACAATTCACGAAAGTGTGAAAACACTTTTGTGAATTAAAAACTAAACCTCGTAAGAGTTTTCAAGTTATAGCTGTCGCCAAATGTAATAGGACATAAACCCCAAGAATTGATTGGCGGCGCGAAGCGCCGCCAATCAATTCTTGGGGTTTGATTCGTCCTAGGTCAAGTGACTGTAGCTATAAGAAATGGCTACGCCATTTCTTAACTTGGTACAAGTACTTGTGTACGTGATGGCTCTCTGATTAAATAAGCCGTAGTAATATTCAAAAAATTTATAAATCTTTATGAGCAGGGGCAAAGGCAAAAGTAGCAGCAGCACGAACACGATTTGGATCGTGCTGGGATTAGCTGCCCTCGGAACTGGGATGGGCGCAGCAATCGCCTCGCGCCTTGTGAATCGTCCTAGTTCCGTTGCTGATGATGTGCTTGTATCCTCCGTAGGAGAAACGGCTAAAGGTTCGGCATCCTTTTGTCAATACAATGCTCTCGAGTCGGTGACGGCTTCCCTGTATCAGGTAAGGGCGATCAATGCGATCGCTAATGATCCCTTACCAACCCTATCAAGTTTGAGCGGTAGCCTCAATGCCGATCTGATCGCCAGCTTTACCCCTGCCCCTTTCCCACAAATTAGCGATCGCGCCCGTGCTGCAAAAATCCCGATCATCATGTATCACGACATTACATCGGTAAAAGATGTTGATTGGGATGTGACTCCTGAGGATCTCGAAAAACATTTTCAAATGTTGCAAGACGGAGGCTATACCCCGATCACCATGGATCGAATGGTAAGCTATCTGCGTACGGGGGGACAACTGCCAGAAAAGCCTGTATTACTTACCTTTGATGACAATTATTTGGGGCAATATAAATATGCATTCCCATTATTAAAGAAATATAACTATCCTGCGGTATGGTCAGTACATACCCGTTTTGTGGGGACGGGTGGGAAAAAGCCGAAGGCAACATGGGATCAGCTCAGGGAAATGCAAAAAAGTGGCTTGATCACCGTGGCATCCCATACCGTAAATCATCTCAATATGAAAAATCTGAGCGATGCGGAGATCGATCGCGAAGTACTGGAATCCAAAAAAGTACTTGAAAAAGAATTAGGAATTACCATCGATTACTTTACCTACCCTGAAGGTGACTTTACCGAACGGGCGAAGGATAAAGTCAAGGATGTGGGCTATAAGGCGGCGCTTTCCATGAGTCTCGATCCACGCCAAGAGCGATCGGCAAATGAATCGGAGGATTTACTTTCAATTATGCGTTTCGGTCAATCGCGATTTAGCGAAGCGATCGAGCAAGCATCAGGGGGAACAGCCTCAAATCAGATGGCGCTATTGCCAAATGTAAGTAATGGTTCTATTGATTTCACTACTCCAGTGGAAAAACGTAAAGTTACCGTCGACGGGTTGCCCCTCACCTTGGTATACGGGGGCAAAGCTGTCACCGCCCATGCGGACAAACGGGCTCAGGTTGCGGAGATCTTGTCCATGACCCCTAATGCGATCGCCGCAGTGGATGGTGGCTTTTTCTCCCTAGAACGCATCGATGGAAATACGATGATCGGTCCTGTCATGAGTCAGTTTTCCAGCAATGCAGGCATTTTCAACACTGGTAATAAGGGTGAAAACCCGCTTTTGAATGGACGACCTCTAGTTTTGATAGGGCCAACTTCCGTCAAATTTATCCCCTTTAATGCCGCTAAGCATACGTCCCTAGAGGCTGTGCGATCGGAGATGTCCGATGTGACCGATGCTTTTGTTGCGGCGGGTTGGCTCGTGCGCGATGGTAAGCCTCAATCCGCCGAATCCTTTGGCAGACTTTACGGGTTTGATGCTAGTCGCGATCGCGCGTTTTGGGGAATTGACCGTTCGGGAAGACCCGTAATTGGTGTAACTATGGAAATGATCGATTCTGTCGGATTGGGTAAAATCTTAGCCAAAGCAGGTTTACAGGATGTGGTAATGCTGGATTCAGGAGCTAGTGCCTCTCTTGCCTATCGCGGTAAATCTGTCATGGCTTACGAACCACGACCTGTGCCCCATATTGTCGCTTTATTGCCGCCCGATCCCGTGCGTACTGAAACTGCGGATAAACCTAATTGCCCCGTCAGTTTCAATCCTCGGAATTAAACTCAAAAGAAGATTAGCGGGCACTTCGTGCCCGCTAATCTTCTTTTGGGATTTAATACCAATTCACGAAAGTGTGACAACACTTTTGTGAATTAAAAACCAAACCCAGTAAGGTTTTGAGATTCCCAAAATGGCGTTGCCATTTTGGGAATTGGTATACTCCCTTCCCAGTATAAAAATACGCATTAAAACCCAAAGATTAGCAGTGCGGTGCTTTGCACCGCACTGCTAATCTTTGGGTGGGAAGGGAGTAATTAACGACAGCTATAAAAGTCCTATAAGAAGGAAAAGCCGCAAAAAGGCGGCGTACCACCTTTTTGCGGCTTTAAAAGGAAGAAAGCGATCGCAAGGCAAGTTGCAGATTTTAACGAAAATTCAACGAAAAGTAGCTAACTGCGACATTTGTTTTTCATTGGCGATACTCATTACCTGACGTTTAGGATCGACTACGATCCAACCCTTTTCCTTGAGTTTATCCAACACTTTAGTCGTATCTTCAGGACTAACTTCAGATAAATCAGCAATATCTTGCACGGGAATATTGAAAATATCAATTCCCGACTCATTCTTATTTCCATAAGCATCAGCTAACCCAGTCAAAACCGTAGCAATCCTGACCGCAGGCACTTGCTGGCGCAATTGGGTACGCTGATTAGTTTTGCGTAGTCGGCGTACCATTAATTGCAACATCCGATGATGTAATTGCGGATCTTTGAACAGAAACTGAATAAACTTCTGGGCGGGAATACTCAGAACGCGCACAGGTGTAAAGGCGACTACATCCGTAGAGCGAGGTGATTCATCTAAAATCGCCATTTCTCCAAAAAAGTCGCCATTACCAAGTATCGCTAGTGTTGTCGCATCCTGACTTCTTAAGAATCTAACCTTTAACCAGCCTGAAAGAATGAAATACACAGCATTGCCCCAAGCATCCTCCATCAGCACAGCCCTTCCTGAAGGATAGTCGCGTTCTACTGCTTCAGCGAGGAGCCATTCCAAAGTTTCGGCGCTAGCAGCGTCAAATAATGGAAAAAGCTCTTTGAAGATATCCGTTTGCATGGGAATTTTTTAAAAGACTGAATCTTGTAAGCAAGAGATTAGCGATCGCCATTGTTAGCTACTAAAGTTACGGGGGAATTAAACACCCATAACCTCATAGCCAGAATCTACATAGATAATCTGCCCAGTGATGGCGCTGGACAAATCGCTACCCAAAAACGCTGCGGCATTTCCCACATCTTCCGTCGTAACGAGGCGACGCAGAGGAGAACTTTCTTCATAGTGATGTAACATTTTGTGAATATCACCGATCGCCGAAGAAGCAAGGGTGCGAATCGTGCCTGAAGAGATGCCGTTGACCCGAATATTATCAGGTCCCATATCCGAAGCTAAGTAACGTACATTCATTTCCAGAGCTGCTTTGGCTATTCCCATCACATTATAATTAGGAATAACCTTGACACCGCCAATGTAGGTGAGGGTGATTACGCTACCCCCATTTTTCATTAAAGGTCTGGCGGCGCGGCATAGGTGGATTAAGGAATAAGCACTTACATCCAAAGCTAACTGAAATCCCGCACGGGATATATCAGTAAAGCTTCCAGATAAATCTTCTTTATTCGCAAATGCCAGACAATGCACCAGAATATCAATTTTTTCCCATTTTTCGGCAACGGCGGTAAAAAGATCGTCAACCTGAGCATCATCCTGAACATTGCAGGGTAACAAGAAGTCTGGCGCTAAGGGCTCGGTCAACTCGGCAACTTTACCTTTATTGCGATCGCGATCGTCTGGTAAATAGGTGATACCGAGCTTAGCACCAGCCTGATGTAACTTCTGGGCAATACCCCAAGCGATCGAACGATTGTTGGCAATCCCAGTCACAAGAGCGGTTTTCCCGCTCAAATCTAACAAACCCGTCATGTATATTTCCTAACGTGAACCCAGCATAAACAAGCTTTATTTAAAGCTTACATTAAAAGCCCATACTCGCGCTTGCCGCTAAAGGCGCAAGGGCTCTTTGGAGAAAACTGAGTGCGAGAAAAGCCAACATGGGCGAAAAATCCATGCCCCCAAGTGGCGGAATGATCGAGCGAAATATATTGAGGTAGGGATCGGTAATCTGGCTGAGGGCAGCAAAGGGCTGGTTGTACCAATCAATATTGGGAAACCAAGTTAGCAACACCCGAATAAACAGTAAGCCTAGGTAGATCGAGATAAAAGAGCTGACTGTACCAATAATAACTGCCATAGGATGTGGTGAGGTTGTAGGTGGGAATGTAGAACAATTAGAATGAATATAAAATAGCTACCATTATTCTACTGAATAGAGCAGAAATCAGGATTGCGATCGTTACTTATCATCGCCATTTATATCCCGCAATGATTCAAGTGATGTTTGCTTGCGACCATTTTTCCCTTCAGCTGTAGCCAGTTCTTGGCTAACTGAGTCGATCGCTGCATTCAATTGGGCAATTTTCTTTTCGAGGTTGCGACGGGCAAATTCGCTAGAAGTCTGAGGCTTGTCTAGGATTCGCTCGCCATCGGATTGACGATTCAGCATCTCATCTTCTGGCTCACTGAGTTTAATTGCCACCAAGGCTCCAACTACGCCGCCTATGGCAGCCCCGAAGAGAAAGCCTCCCCAAAAATTACCTGAATTATCTGCCATAGCTTTGCCTGCCTTAACGATCTCAACAACCTTGAATATTGTTTAAACAATGCTTAAACAGTAGGACTTTTGGCACATCATATCATTTTGACTGACGTTATAGCGATGGGCATAATTAAAACCCAGAATCAAAACCTGTAGCGCACGCTGCGCGTGCGCTACAGGTTTTGATTCTGGGTTTTATATTTACTTGCGCCTAGCTACTTAGCAATATTCACTTGATTTAGGACAAATCAAACCCCAAGAATTGACTAGCGGCGAGAAGCGCCGCCAGTCAATTCTTGGGGTTTATGGCTACTCGATCGCGTAATATGTTCAATCGACAACTTGAACGTCAATATCGATCGTTCCTGGTGGGGAAAGCCGTACAAATTTATTTTGTTGCTCTTGGAGAGGTTCGCCACAGTTAGGGCATTGAAATTGACTTGAGCGGGAAGCATTAAAAGTCGCATCGCAAACGGGACAGTCTGAAGTGATGATGCTACGTTTAATCCACCATTGCAAACCAAAAAAGGCAATTACAGGAACAAAGGTAACTAGACCAATCAGGATAAAGAAAGAATTAACGAGCCAGCCTAAACCAATCGTGCTCAATGTCCAAAAAATCAGTAAAGCCGTTAGCCAAAAGCGCACACCTGACCAGCGATCGTCACCGCCGCCACCACTGGGGAAATTATTGCCAAATGTGTAGTATTTCATGAGTTTGAGCCCCTGTTTTGAGTCCCTGTATTTACCTGTAGCGATCGTAACACTCTTACTTAATCTTACTCTTTGCCTTTGTGTATGGATAACCGCAAAGTCTTGTTCGGAATTGGTATAGCTACGCATTAAAACCCAAAGATTAGCAGTGCGGTGCTTCGCACCGCACTGCTAATCTTTGGGTGGAGTAATACACTTGGCGACAGTTATACAAGCTATACAGCGCGAGTAGCGGCAGCTAGCACTACCACCCATCTGCTGGGTATTGCTGTGGAAATCAGCGTTATTTTAATTTTCATGAGTCGATGGTTTCTGGATTCTATAGGGTAAACAAATGATATATTTGCGATAGGTATCGTGTTTTTCTAGGTTTTTTTTTATGTTTTTGGGGCTTAGATTTTCAGCGCTTTGCGCTACCAAGCCTAGGGGCTGGAAATCCTGCCGTCTCATTTGACGCTCAATCGATACTCGTTTTTATGGATTCTTTCTAAATGCTTTCTAAATAATTTCTAAATACTTTCTAAATTCTAAGGAACTGCGTTCATGACTCTGCCAAACCTTTTTCCTCAATGTCAAGATTTACAGTCACAGGTTGAAGCGGTTCTACAGCTTTTACAGCAGGAACCAAGCCTACGATCGCAGCATGACGGGAGTGTTGTCCAATCTTCTCTGAGGAAGGCGATCGCGCCAACTTTTGAGATCGTATTTGCGGGAACCTTTAGTGCGGGGAAATCCATGCTGATTAATGCGCTATTAGAAAGGGAATTACTCTATAGCGCCGAGGGACATGCCACGGGGACAGAATGTAAAATTGCCTTTGCGAAAGTGGGCGAAGAAAGGGTGGTCTTGACCTTTCTCAGCGAAGTGGAAGTACGCGAGCAGATACAAGCGCTATGCCAGCTCGTTGGGCAGATCGCTCCAATTAATATTAATCAAATCGAATCTCTCAAGCAATTGCAAACTCTGACGCTTGCCATAATCGAGCAGGAAGGAGGCAAGAGCAAATCAAAACGGGCTAAGGATGCTGATGCGCTGAATCTGTTGATTGAAGGTTTTATTATTAACCGCGATCGCATTAGTTCTCTAGCCAATGCCACCTATTCGATGGAGCAATTTGGGTTTGAAAATCTCAAGAAAGCTGCTGATTACGCAAGGCGTGGAGCTAATAGCGCCGTACTCAAACGGGTGGAATACTATTGCCATCATCCATTGCTTCAGGATGGCAATGTTATCATAGACACCCCTGGAATCGATGCCCCGATCAAAAAAGATGCCCTACTTACCTTTGAGAAAATTCAAAATCCCGATACATCAGCAGTGGTATTTGTTCTGAAAACGGCATCAACGGGAGAGCTTACTTCCGATGAGACAGAACTCAGCGAAACGATTCAAAACAATTCAGGTATTCGCGATCGCGTATTTTATGTGTTCAATCGGATTGACGAGACTTGGCGCAACGAGCAACTACGGAGTCGCCTCAACCACATCGTTGCTAGCCAATTTCGCAATAGCTCGAAAATCTATAAGACCAGTGGCTTGTTGGGTTTCTATGGTAGTCAAATTAAAAATACCAGCATTGGCGATCGCTTTGGTTTAGATTCGATATTTGCAGAAAGTGTTAAATCGGTGGGTGGAGAAGAAGGTACACCCCAATTTGTCAATGAATTTAACAGCTATTGTCTGGTTTCTGGCAAGCTGGATATTGCTAAATTTCCAATTCCCTACAGTGTCTTAGAAACCAATGCCAAGAATGAGAAATACGTCAGGTTGCTGGGTAGTTTAGGTACAAACCTGATTAACCAATTGATTAAGGATAGCGGGATTGAAGAGTTTCGGGCGGCAATTACCAATTATCTCACCTATGAGAAACGTCCATTGCTTTTTGCCGATCTTGCCGACGATCTGCAACCGATTTGTATTGCGCTCCGCCAGTCCTATTTGGAAACATGGCATCGGCTGGAAAGTCAGCCCCGTGACATTGAAGCGATCAAATCTCAGGAATTGCAGAAGCTCGGTCACGATCTCAAACAGATTGGAGATCTCTTCCGCGAGCATATTGCTCAAGAGCTAAATGATGCGGTGGCAAGCAATAAGAATCAAGGCTTGGAGACTGATTATCGGAAGCTCAAAGAAAATATGGTGCGACGATTGGATGAATTGCTAGAAAATTTCTCCGTTGCTGATGTTCACCAACGCGCTCAGGCTAGCCATCGGCGCAATTCCGTTGTCCCATTGATGGGGATTCTCGCCGAAGGTTTTTACTTTTTAGCCAATGAGCTGGAAGAGGTACTGGTGGAGAATTCTCAAAAGATTGCTGTGAATTTCTTTCAGAATTTAATTGAGACGATCAAGAAGACCACCTATTATCGCGAACTCTATCGCTTGCTGGGTAATGATGGTGGCATTGAGCTGCGCTTAGAAAACCTTGCCCAGACTGCATCGGCTGCCATAGTCAATGAAGCGAGAACGGAATGCGATCGCTATGTGCGGGAACGACCAGAGTTTTATGCAGAGGAAACCAATATCATTTATCAATTGCGTCAGACCCTACAACAAGCCTGTCGTGGCTACGATTATCAGAGCATGATCGAGTCGGAGCCAGCAATTCGGCAGTTGTTGAAACTAGATTTTGAATTGAAGGTGAAAGATACAATTATGCGTACTTTTCGCCAGACAATCAATCAAACCTTCAGCACGCATTTGCTAGCCAGTGCCGAAAAGCAGTCAGATGCCATTTTGCAGCAATACGATCGCGCCCGCGATTATCTAGCCCAAACCTTGGAAAAAGAAGCTCAAGTCAAGCTCGATAAAAATCGCAGTTTACAAGTTGCTATAGAGAAAAATATTGCTATTTACAATGAATCTATTTCGGGTATCAATCAATGTTTAGAAGCATTAGATTTATCGCGTAAGAAGTTGCCCATCATCAGTGAAATTGATTTGTCAGTTCCAACGGTTATTGTTGATATAGCTGATGTAATTGATGCAGATTCTTTTGTTGTTGATGGGTTACAAGATTTAGAAACATAATAACAAAATTTTGAAACGAACAAAATTTTGCTATATTTTTAATTCTAAAAGCCCAGAAAAGCATACCATCCGCGCCGCGGACGGTATGCTTTTCTGGGCTTTGGTTTTTAATTATGCCAAACTACTCATAGCTATCGCCAAATGTACTAGGACATAAACCCCAAGAA